>JBIIXW010000190.1:0-4775 GCA_044347165.1 Chthoniobacteraceae bacterium | reverse complement strand
CCTCCTTGTCCTCGTTTCCGCGCTCGCCCTGACGGTGCAGGTAACCCTCGCCAATGAAGTCATTTTCTCGCGCGACATTCTGCCCATCCTCTCAGACCACTGCTTCCAATGCCACGGACCCGACGCAAAAGAAGGGCGTAAAGGGGAGCTACGCCTCGATGACGAAGCGGATGCGAAAAAGCCCCGCGACGGTTACTCCATCATCATCCCCTCACACCCCGAACGCAGCGCGCTCATCGAACGCGTGCAAACGAATGAACCCGATGAGGTCATGCCTCCCCCAAAAACAGGGCGACCGCTTTCCTCCGTGCAGAAACGCCTCCTCGAACAGTGGATCCGCGAAGGGGCAAAGTGGGGTAAGCACTGGTCGTTCGAACGGGTCACGCGACCAACCGTGCCCGCAGGCCACGTAAATCCCATCGATGCCTTTGTCTCAGAACGTTTGAGGCGCGAAGGCATGATTCCCAACGGAAAAGCCCGCGCTGAGGTCCTCGTCAGGCGAATGAGCATCGACCTCACCGGCCTGCCGCCCGATCGACAACTTCGAGACGACCCAGCCTCCACAACGCTCCCCACCACACCAGACCAATGGGCATCCCTCATCGACAACCTGCTCGCAAAGCCCGCTTTCGGAGAGCGCATGGCGTGGGACTGGTTAGACGCTGCACGATACGCAGATTCCAATGGTTATCAGGGTGATGCCGATCGAACGATGTGGCCGTGGCGTGACTGGGTCGTCAGTGCATTCAACACGAACCTTCCATTCGATCAGTTCACCCGTTGGCAAATCGCTGGAGATCTCCTCCCAAACGCCACCCATGAGCAAACCCTCGCAACGGGTTTCAACCGCAACCACATGATCAACGGTGAAGGCGGACGAATCGCGGAAGAAAACCGCGTCGATTACGTCATGGACATGACGGAGACCACCGGAACCGTCTGGATGGGCCTCACGTTCAACTGCTGCCGCTGCCACGACCACAAGTTCGATCCGCTCACCCAAAAGGATTACTACCGACTCAGCGCTTTTTTCAACCAAACCCCCGTTACCGGCGGCGGCGGAAATCCCCAAACTCCGCCCATCCTCGCCTGTCCAGAACCCGGCCAGTCCGAACGCTCAGAAACCCTGCGCGCCGGTCTCGCTGCGGATCTCGCAAAACTCCGTGACCTCGAAAAATCCCGCTTCCCCAAGGAAGCCAAATCGGGCACGGACACGCCGTCAGTCACCACGCCGCTTCCCAAAGAGATTCGCGAAACGCTCAACCTCGATCCGAATGCGCGCAAACCCGATCAGGTCGAACGATTAATCAAGCACGTCGAGAAAGATCACCCCGATCTCGTCGAAGCGCTCAAGCGCCATGCCGCATCAAAAAAAGCGTCCGACGAACACGAAAAAAGCATCCCGAAAGTGATGGTCATGGCGGACATGCCGAAACCACGTCCCACCTTCGTCCTCGATCGTGGACTCTACACCGCCCAGAAGGACGAGGTGACCGCTGGCGTCCCAGCATCCCTCCCCTCACTCCCTCACGAGGGCTCGGCAAACCGTCTCGCACTCGCAGACTGGTTGGTGTCCAGAGACCACCCTCTCACCGCACGAGTCATCGTTAACCGTCTCTGGCAAATGCTGTTCGGAATCGGTTTGGTGAAAACGCCCGAAGATTTTGGGGTCCAAGCCGAGTACCCCGTTCATCCGGAACTGCTCGACTGGCTGGCCGCAGAGTTCATGGAATCAGGCTGGAATATCAAACACCTGCTCAAGCTCATTCTCACGAGCGAGACCTATCAGCGTGCCTCAGAGATCGTCGATCCCGCCCACCTTGAGAAAGATCCCCAGAACCGTCTTCTGGCGCGGGGCCCGCGATTCCGAATGCCCGCCTGGATGCTTCGAGACCAAGCACTCGCGCTGTCAGGTCTGCTCAATCCAAAAATCGGCGGACGTCCAGTGAATCCTTACCAGCCTGCAGGCATTTGGGAGGAGGCCACCTTCGGAAACAAACGCTACACGCAGAGTTCTGGCGAAGAACTCTACCGGAGAAGCCTTTACACATTCTGGCGACGAATCGTGAGCCCAAGCGCTTTCTTCGATAATGCCAAACGACAGGTCTGCGAGGTGAAACCGTTGCGCACCAACACCCCGATGCACGCGCTCGCACTGCTAAATGATCCGACCTTCGTCGAATCGGCGCGCACGCTCGCAACATGGGCGCTCACGCAAAAAGTCGCGAGCGATGATGCGCGCCTCAATGCGCTCATGCGTCGCGTACTCGGCCGATCCCCACTCGCATCCGAGATGAGCGTGCTCAAACGATCGCTGACCCGCGCAACGGAGTCGTTGAACTCAAACCCAGCTCAAGCTGCAACCCTCCTCACCAACGGAGAATCCAAACCCCCACCGCAACTGGACGCAGTGACGCTGGCGGCTTGGACCAACGTGTGCCTGAACCTCCTGAACCTCGACGAAACACTCACCAAGGAATAGCCCATGAACGCTTGGAACCTCTTTCCCACCCACGCGCCAGAGCCGATTCAGAATCATTTGCTGGGCGTCAACCGTCGGCATTTCTTCAAATCCGGCGCCCAAGGAATCGGGATCGCGGCACTGGCCGGTCTGATTCAAAAGGACAGTCAGGCTGCGGGAGTTAGTGCTCACGATTCCCATCCATCAGACACGCCCCCAGCGCGAACTATCGCACCGGGTTCGGCCCCAAAAGCCAAACGCGTCATCTACCTTTTCCAGAACGGCGCCCCCACTCACTGCGACCTGTTCGACCACAAGCCACGACTTCAATTAGTTCATGGCCAGCCTGTTCCAAACGGATATCTTGAAGGAAAGCGCTTCAGCACCATGACCGGAAATCCCGCGGGAAAGCTCATGCTCAAACCCGTGGAACCATTTCGCCAGTACGGACAAAGCGGCGCGTGGATCAGCGACTTCATGCCGTACACCGGGCAGGTTGCAGACGACCTTTGTTTCATCAAAAGCATGCACACGGACGCCGTAAATCATGCGCCCGCCATTTCCTTTCTGCTCAGCGGCGCGCAGTTGCCCGGACGCCCCACCATGGGCGCGTGGTTGACCTACGGTTTGGGTTCCGTCTCCCAAGATCTCCCGGGGTTTGTGGTCATGACATCCGTGAGCAAGGGAACAAGTTGCGGACAAATCTTCTACGACTTCTACTGGGGCTCCGGCTTTCTCCCGTCGCGTTACCAAGGCGCAAAGTTCCGTGGGAGCAAAGACCCCGTACTCCATCTGGGAAACCCCGCGGGCATCGATGCAAAGCTACGCCGAGGCATGCTGGACGATCTCTCGGAACTCAACGCTTTCCACGCCTCGCAAGTCAAAGATCCGGAAATCCAAACACGTATTGCCCAATACGAGATGGCCTACCGCATGCAAACGTCCGTGCCTGATCTGACCGACCTTTCCGATGAACCAGCCCATGTTCTGGAGATGTACGGTCCGCAGGTGCGAGAACCGGGCACCTTTGCCTACAACTGCCTGATGTCCCGCCGGCTCATCGAACGAGGCGTGCGTTTTGTACAGTGCATGCACGCAGGATGGGATCAGCACAACAGCCTCACCACGGAGTTATACACCCAGTGCCGCGACACAGATCAGCCCAGCGCTGCTCTCGTGAAAGACCTAAAAATGCGCGGCTTACTCGATGACACATTAGTCGTTTGGGGAGGCGAGTTTGGACGCACTCCTTTCATTCAGGGCGACATCAACAACCGCGCAAGATGGGGGCGCGATCATCACCCCTATGCCTTCACCGTCTGGATGGCCGGCGGCGGCGTGAAGCCCGGAATCTCGTGGGGCGCTTCCGATGATCTAGGATTCAATGCCGTGGAAAATCCCGTCCATGTTCACGACCTTCAAGCCACCATTTTACACCTGATGGGGATTGATCACGAACAACTCACGTACCGATTCCAAGGGAGATACTTCCGCCTGACGGATGTCCACGGTTCCGTGGTCAAAGGAATCGTGTAACTCAGCCACTCCATTCTCAGACTTTCAGCGCCCGCAATGCATTCCCCCCCAAAAAAACGGACACCCGCCCGAGAATCGCTACCCGAGAAGTAGCTCCCTCAAATCATCGGTCGTCAGACCTTCCATCACGGGTTCCTCACTCTCCACAATCGCGTCGATCAGAGCCCGCTTCCTCGCCTGCAAAGCGAGGATCCTCTCCTCGACCGTTCCTCGCGTAATCAGCTTGTAAGCCGTTACCGTTGAGCGCTGACCAATCCGATGAGCTCGGTCTGTCGCCTGATCCTCCACCGCAGGGTTCCACCACGGATCAAAGTGAATCACCGTATCAGCCGCCGTCAGATTCAACCCAACGCCGCCCGCCTTCAAACTCAGCAGAAACACGGGAACCCCACCGGACTGAAACCGATCCACCTCTCCAGCTCGATTTCGAGTATCGCCATCCAAACGGCAAAACCCAATCGCCCGCGCTTCCAACTCAACCTGAATCAAATCCAGCATTCGCGTAAACTGGCTGAACACCAAAACCCGATTGCCTCCCTCACAAACCGACTCCACCAGCGACATCAACGCTTCAAGTTTGGCGCCCATCCCGCGCTCATCCCCGCTGGCGCCTCCGCCCTCATCAAACGCACGCTTGCCCGCCTCCCCCAACAACCGCAAGTCACAACAGGCCTGTCGCAATCGCAGCAGAGCCGTCAACATAATCATCCGAGCTTGCCCCTGGTTCTTAAGTGACTCCGCACGCCCAACTTCAGCCCGCGTCGTCGCCACCAATGCC
>JBIIXW010000074.1:0-15032 GCA_044347165.1 Chthoniobacteraceae bacterium | reverse complement strand
AGGCGCGGGGGTTTCGTTTGGAGGGTTTTGTGACGGGCGGAGCGGGGGGTGTGGGCTTGGGAGGCGGGGATGTGCGTGCTCCGGTGTTGGGGCAGGGATTGGTTGAGTTGTTTGGGGAGGTGATTCGGCAGCAGGCGGTGGTGGCGGTTCCTCCGGGTTACCGTTTGGGCGGAGTGGGGGAGGTGGTGAATGAGACGGTGTTTATTTGGGCGTTGAGTCCGGTGTGGTTTCGCGACCGGTTTTTGGGGGTTGGGTTGTTGATGCTGCGTTCGGGAGCGGCGCCGGAGATGGCGAGTCGCGTTTCGGTGATTTGGGAGGAGGTTGGGAAGTATTTGCGGGTTCGGTTGGAGACGGCGGAGAGGTTGGTGGAGGACGGGGGGCGCGGGTGGTTGCGTCGGGAGCGAGATTTTATTTCGGGTTTGGCGCGGGTGGAGGGGTCGGCTGGGGCGGTGGTGTATGCGGCGAACGGCATTCGTGATTTTTTCGGAGTGGATCGTGTGGGTATTTTTGGGATGCGAGATGGGCGGTGGGAGTTGCTGGGGGTTTCTGGGGCGGAGCGATTTGAGCCTTTGAGTCAGGTGTGTGTGGCGATGCGGAAGGTTTTTGAGGGGTACGCGGGATCGGGATCGGTGTTTTTTCGGATTGGCGCGTTAGGTCAGGTGCCGGAGGGGGCGACGGAGTTGCAGCGGGCGGCATTGGAGGAGCTGGCGGATTTGGTTCCTGGGGCGGAGAAGCACGGTGTGTTTGGGTGTGTGCCGTTGGGCGAGGGGGGTGAGGTGATTGGATATGGGGTGATGTTGGAGGGGGCGGGGGGGGTGGACGGGATGGATGAGACGGCTCGGGGTCTGATGTTGCGGTTGGTGCGCGAGGTGGCGGAGCGGATGTCAGAGCTTCGGGGGTGGGAGCGGCGTTGGTTGGGGGGGCGGTTTGGGTTGCCTGAGCGGCGCGTGGTGGAGCGATCTGCGTTTTTTCGGCGTCACTGGTTGATGTCGTTGATCGTGGTTTTGTTTTTATTGGGATGGGTTCCGGTTGAGGAGGGGACTGAGGGTGAGTGTGTGGTAATGCCGACGGTTCGGCGTGCGGCGGTGGTGGAGACGGAGGGGCGTTTGACGGAGGTTTTGGTGCGTGAAGGAGACGTGGTGAGCGAGGGGCAAGTTCTGGCGCGGGTGGATGTATCGGCGTTGGAGACGGCGCGGGAGGAGGCGCGTCAGACGCGGTTGCGTTTGGAGGCGGAGGCGCGGTCGGCTCAGGCGTTGGGGGATTCGGCGGCGTATCGTTCGGCGTCGTTGGAGGCGGGGCGATTGGCGAAGCGGGAGGGGTTATTGGTGGAGCAGATTGGGCGGGCTGAGGTTCGGGCGCCGGTGGCGGGGGTGGTTTTGACGAAGGATTTGACGCAACGCGCGGGGGAGGTGATGGCGGTGGGGGCTTTATTGTGTGAGGTGGCGTCTTTGGAGGGATGGGAGTTGGATGTTCAGATTCCTGAGGCGGATTTCGAGTTGGTGTATCGGGGGTTATCGGAGGGGCGACAACTGCCGGTTGGGTTTGTGTTAGAGGCTCGGAGCGGGTTGGTATTGCGATCTTCGCTGGAGCGGTTGCAGCAGGTGAGTCAGATGGCGTATGCGCAGCCTGGCGGGAGTGTGTTTTACGTGACGGCGAATCGTTTTGACGTGCCTCGGGAGTTAGCGGGGCGGTTGCGGCCTGGTTTTTCGGGGCGCGCTCGGATTGAGACGGGGCGGACTTTGTTCGGGGTGAAGGCGACGCGTAAGTTTGTGCATTACCTGCGGATGCACTGGCTTTTTTGATGGGGGTACTGGGTATGGCGGTGTTGCAACACAGAAGGGATGGGGGGGGTATGGGAGGTGGGGGGGCGGGGCGACCGTTACGGAGACTCCGTTTTGATTTGAAGGTGAGTCGGCAGCGGCATGATGGGGAATGGGTGGCGGTGGTGGGCGATCCGGCCAGCATCCAGTATGTGTCGGTTCCGTGGCGTGATTACGAAATGGCGTGTCGATTTGACGGGCGTCGGAGTGCGCGTGAGGTGGCGGTGCAGGTGTTGGGTGAGGTGCCGGAGTTACGGGTGATGGTGGATGAGGAGGGGTTGGCGGAGCATCTTGGTGAGGTGGAGGGCCAGTTGCGCGGGATGGGGTTGTGCGACGAGGAGGGGCGGGTCGCAGGGGAACGGTTTGAGATGCGGGATCGTCGGCGTCGCCATGCGGGCTTACTCGCTCGGGCGATGGGGGTATTGTTTTTTCGGCATTCCTTGATGGATCCGGATCGGATTTTCCGGTGGCTTGCGGCGCGGTTGCGCTGGGTGTTTACGCCAGGATTTCAGGTGGCGTACGTGCTTTTTCTTTTGGGGACTGCAGCGATGTTGCTCTCGCATTTTCGTGAAATTCAGGTGGGCAACCTCTTTGCAGGGATGGGCGGTCACTTGTGGATTTCGCTCGGGATCTTTCTTTTGTTGAAGGTGTTGCATGAGATTGGGCATGGGGTGGCTTGTCGGCACTTTGGGGCGGAAGTGCATGAGCTGGGGGTGTTTTTGTTCATGTTTAGTCCGCTCTTTTATGTGAACGTGACGGCGGGTTGGTTGATTCCGGAGCGTTGGAAGCGGGTGGTGATTGCATCGGCGGGAATGTATGTGGAGTTGGGGGCTGCTGCGGTGTGCATGTGGATGTGGTTGTTGTTGAAGCCCGGTTCGGTGCGAGATTTTGCGGCGTCCGCTGTTTTGATTTCTGGGGTTGGGACGATTCTGACCAACCTGAATCCGTTGATGCGGTTTGATGGGTACTACATTTTGAGTGATGCGCTTTCGGTTCCGAACTTGAGGACGCGGGCATCGGCGTACATTCAAGGATTGGTGGTACGTTTATTTTTTGGTGCGGACGCGGTTCCGCCGGCTTTGCTTCAGGATTCGACGGGGGTACGGGCGCGGATTTTTGTGGCCTATGCGGTGTTATCGACGGGGTATCTGTTGGCGGTGATGTGGGGCGTTTTGGGGAATGTGGATCGTTTTTTTGATGGGATGGGGTTGCGTTATTTGTCGCACGGGTTGGCGCTGCTTTGGGTGGGTTCCTCGGTTGTTATGCCGGTGGTTCGAACGGTGCGGTTGGGGTTGCAAGGTGCGGAGGGAATGTCGAGGGTGGCTCGTATGCGTCCGTTATTGGTCATGGGATTGGCGGTTTTGGGTTTTGGGGGAGCGATGATGCTTCCGTGGCAGCGTGAGGTGGAGCGTGCGTGTGTGGTGCAGCCCTCGGATTTTCAGGTGGTGCGTGCCATGGAGGGCGGCTTTTTGCGGGAGGTGCGAGTGCGCGAGGGGGATGAGGTTGAGGCGGGACAAGTGGTGGCGGTGATGGAGAATCCTGAAACGGCGCGGGTTTTGGCTGAGATTTTGATTCAGCGGGATCGGGTTCGCGGCGAGTTGCGGCGGATGCAGACGGAGTCGCCTGGGGTGAGGTATGCGGCTTTGCAGGCGGAGCTGACGGCTTTGGGGGCGCAGGAGGAATTGTTGGCGAAGCGGATGGACGGGTTAGTTTTGAGGGCGGGGGTGGCAGGTCGGATTGGGGCGCGTCGGTTGGAGTGGCGAGTGGGGCATCATTTGAAGGCAGGGGACATCTTTACTGCGATTGTGCCTGCTGAATCGCGGACGTTTCTGGTGCCTTTGGATGAGCGTGAGGCGCGTTTTGTTCGGGAGGGTGCGCGGGTACGTTTTCGGGTTCGGGTGATGTCTGAACGAGTTTTTTCGGGACGGATCAAGCAGGAGCCATTGAAGCCGGTTGGGAATCAGTTGCACCCGGCATTGTCTGCGGTACGGGGAGGGGATGTATTGACTTCTGAGGGGCTTGTGGACGATTCGTCGCGAAAAGCAGTGCCGCTGGACCGGCAGTATTATGCGGTGATTGAGACGGACTCGGCGGCTCCGCTTTTGCGGGCTGGGATGACGGGACGCGTGCGGATTGATTGCGGGCGTGCTACACTGGGTGCGTTGATGCGTCAGCGCGTGTTAGATTTCGTGAATCTTGATTACCAGTTGTGATGGTTTTTGGGTCCACAGGTAGAGGGGCGCGACGTGTTTCGAGGTTAACTCTATTTTTGACATATTTTCATGCCGACTGATCCACTTCCATCGACGGACAAAGGTTACGCCCCGCGGGTGAACCAGTTTTCCATTTTTTTGGCGCACAAGGCTGGGGCTTTGTTGGAGGTTGTTCGCTTATTGAATGCTCGGAACGTTCACGTGGTGGCTTTGAGTGTGCAGGATGCGGCTGACACAGCGATTGTCCGGGTGGTTGTGAGTGATCCGGAGTTAGTGCAGGACATTTTCGCGGAGCACGAGATTCCTTTTGCGACGTGTGAGTTGGTAGTGGTGGAACTCGCGGAGGGGCCTACGGAGATTGGCCGGTTGCTGGCGGCATTGTTAGCGGCTGAGGTGAACATTTTTGGTTCGTACGCGTTATTGACTCGGCCCCGCGGGCGGACGGCGTTGGCGCTTCATGTTGAGGACAACGAGTGCGCAACGTCGGTTCTTTCGGCGCACGGGTTCACGATTTTGCATCAATCGGACATCTCGCGCTGATTGTTTTTTTCAGGTGAGGATGGGGCGGACGACGGAGCCGTGGATATCGGTGAGGCGGTAGTCGCGGCCTTGGAAACGGTACGTGAGTTGGGTGTGGTCCAGACCGAGGAGGTGCATGGCGGTGGCGTTGAGGTCGTGGATGTGAACGGGGTCACGAACGATGTTGTAACTGAAATCATCGGTTTCTCCGTGAATGTGACCGCCGCGAATTCCGGCGCCGGCCATGAAGATGCTGAAGCAGCGCGGGTGGTGATCGCGTCCGTAGTTGTCACGGGTGAGAGTGCCTTGGGAGTAGACGGTGCGACCGAACTCGCCGCCCCAGATGACGAGCGTGTCCTCGAAAAGACCGCGCTCTTTGAGTTCTGAGAGGAGGGCTCCGGTGGGTTGGTCGGTGTCGTGGCACTGGCTTTTGATTCCGGCGGGGAGGTTACCGTGCTGGTCCCAGCCTCGGTGGTAGAGTTGGATGAAGCGTACGCCCCGTTCGGCGAGTCGCCGTGCTAGGATACAGTTTGCGGCGTAGGAGCCTGGTTTTTTTGATTCGGGACCGTAGCGTTCGTAAACGGAGTCTGGTTCTTTCGAGAGATCCGCAAGGTCCGGCACAGCGGTTTGCATTCGAAACGCCATTTCGTACTGGTCCACCCTTGCGCTGATTTCGGGGTCGTTGAAAGCCCGCTCGTTGAGTCGATTCAAGTCCCTCACGTCGTCGAGCATGGAACGGCGGACTTGTTGTGAAACACCCGGCGGGTTGGACAGAAAGAGCACGGGGTCTTTGCCTGAACTAAACCGGACTCCTTGATATCGCGAGGGGAGGAATCCTGAGCCCCACATCCGCTCGTGGAGGGGTTGCGCGTTGGTTGGGCCGCTGGGGCGGGAGATCATGGCGACGAAGGCTGGTAAGTCGCTATTCTCCGTTCCCAAGCCATAGGCGATCCACGAACCAAAGGAGGGACGTCCACCGATTTGGTGCCCGGTCTGAAGCAGGGTCATCGCTGGGTCGTGATTGATGGCTTCGGTGTGAAGGGAACGAATGACGCAGAGGTCGTCTGCGTGCTGGGCGATGTTGGGTAGAAGCTCGCTGAAAGGGAGTCCGGATTTTCCGTGGGGTTTGAATGCGTAGGCAGAGGGAGCAACGGGGAATCGCTTTTGTCCGGCTGTCATTCCTGTGAGCCGCTGACCATTTCGGATCGAATCTGGAAGGTCCTTGTCGAAATGGCTAGTCAAGTGGGGCTTAGGGTCGAAGAGTTCGAGTTGCGATGGTGCGCCGGCTTGAGTGAGCCAGATGACGCGTTTTGCCTTGGGTGCAAAGTGGGAGGGGCCGGTGAGTGTCGCGCTTGCGGAGGGAGATAGGAGAGAGGCGAGGATGGTGGATCCGGCGGCATACCCGGTGTTTGCGAGGAAGTGGCGCCGGTTGATTGCGGAAGAATCGATGTCTGAGTTCATTGGCGCGTGATGGTTTCGTCCAGATTGAGGAGGGTATTGGCGAGGGTGGTGTAGGCGGCGAGTTGGATGGGATTTATTTCTGGGTCCGGTTTTGTATCGCCAACCTCGAGAAGAGCTTTTGCCGCCGCTGGATCCGCGCTGAAGGTTGCGAGGTACCGTTCCAGGGATTGAACGAGTAGTCCTTGTTCTGCGGCGCTCGGTTCGCGTGCGAGCAAGAGATTGAAAGCGTGGGTAATCCGAAGTGCGGGGGTTGGGCCTCCATCACGAAGCATGCGTTGTCCGATGAACCGAGCCGCCTCCACGTAGGTGGGATCGTTCATGAGATTCAGCGCTTGAAGGGGAGTGTTGGTGCGGGGGCGGCGAAGGGTGCAAGTTTCTCGGAATGGCGCGTCGAACACGAGCATCGCAGGGTGCGGAACAGAACGTTTCCAGTAGGTGTAAAGGGTTCTGCGATAGAGGTCAGCGCCTTTGCCGGGAATGTATTTGTTGTAGCCGTTTCCGGCGGTGACCTGCTCGTAGAGACCGGCAGGGTGGTAAGGTTTTACGGAGGGACCGCCGAGGGTTCGAACCAGGAGCCCGCTCGCGGAGAGGGCTTGATCTCGAATGGCTTCAGCGGCGAGCCGGACTCGTGGAGCTCTTGAAAGGAGCCGGTTTTCGGGGTCTTTATCGAGTGATTCGGGGGTTACGACGGAAGACTGACGATAGGTTGCGCTGGTCACGATTTGT
Source organism: Chthoniobacteraceae bacterium (assembly GCA_044347165.1). Taxonomy (GTDB): domain Bacteria; phylum Verrucomicrobiota; class Verrucomicrobiia; order Chthoniobacterales; family Chthoniobacteraceae; genus JBEEPE01. The sequence goes on along the minus strand of JBIIXW010000074.1, from coordinate 8,293 downwards.
CTCAACAGGCGCTTCACGTTCCATCCTGACTGCATGAAATCGGTTGCGAGCCAGTCGAGGAGTTTGGGGTGGGAGGGGAGGTCTCCTTGGGCTCCAAAATCTTCGCTGGATTTGACGAGGCCGGTGCCGAACAGCATTTGCCAGAGGCGATTGACTGTGACGCGCGCTGTGAGCGGGTTTTTCGGGTCGACGAGCCAGCGGGCGAGGCCCAGCCGATTTTTTGGTGCATCGTCTGGCAGGGGTGGGAGGACACTGGGAGTGGCAGCTGTCACTTGTTCGCCTTTTCGATCGTAAGCGCCGCGGAGCAGAACGTGGGTTGCGCGAGGTTGTTTCATTTCCTCCATCACGAGGGAGGTGGGGATTTCGAGCTCGGTGTCGTTGATTTGTTTACGGAGTTGTTCGGCTTCCAGCGTGAGCGTTTTGTTTTCTGGGAGTCGGGACAGGAAGGCGGTCTCGAGAAGTTGTCGATCTTTCGGAGTGCGTTGTCTGACCGGTACTTTAGCGGCGACGACGATTTCGGGGCCAACGAGCAGCTCAGGGTCTGCGGTGGAGGCAGAGGTGGTGACGTTGATGACGGCAGAAGGCTTAGTGACGATAATTTCTAGTTCCACGGTTCCTGCTTTTGCGGGGTCAAGGGGAGACTCCGGTTCGAAAGCGAGGCGCAGGGTGGAGTTGGGTTTGAGCACCAAAGGCAGGCGGGATCCTGGAGCCGTTGAGGCGGCTTTGGCGGATTCGGCTGCGGGAAGGCTTTCGGGGGTAGCAGCGCCTTTGAGCGGAAGTGGCGTCGGCTTCGCGCCTGCTTTTTCTCGATGAAGCAAGCGAACGGCGAGGTGGTCTAACGTCCCTGACTGTTCAGGGGCGCTCAGTTCGACAAGAAATGCGGTTGTGGGTGGTTGAGCGAGTGGCACAGGAACGGTGACACGGAGGGAAGTGGGCTTGTCGGGGGCGACCACGTGAGGTTCGGCTTTCGAATCGCGCGTTTGGCCGAGCGTCACCCAAGAGACGGTTTTATCGATGAGTCGATCGGCCCATGTGACTGAATCGGCGGCCGCGCGTGTTTTGAGGGTTGCGATTTGGTCTGCGACTGCCTTCGCAGCGGCTCTGAGGTCTGCCAGCTTCGCCTCGAGATTTGGGCTTGGGAGACGAACGAAGGGGGGCGCGTTCACTCGAATGTTGCTGCCGTATTGGCCGACCCCATTTTCCGGTACGTTGTGAAAAAAGGCTTTGAGAGAGTAGAAGTCCTTCTGAGTGAATGGGTCGTACTTGTGATCGTGACAGCGGGCGCAGTTGAAGGTTTGTCCGAGCCAAACGGCTGCGGTGGTTTCGACTCGATCGGCGGTGTATTCCGCGAGGAACTCATCTGCGAGAACGCCTCCTTCTTCGTTGAGCATGTGGTTTCGATGGAAACCGGTGGCAATGCGTTGATTGAGGGACGAGTTGGGGAGGAGGTCGCCTGCGAGTTGTTCAATGGTGAACTGGTCGAACGGCATGTTTTCGTTGAAGGCACGAATCACCCAATCGCGCCAAGGCCAGAGTTCGCGGTCGCGATCGACTTGGTAGCCGTTTGAATCCGCGAATCGGGCTGCGTCGAGCCAGTCCACCGCCATTCGTTCGCCGAAGTGAGGCGAAGCGAGCAGTCGATCAACGGCGCGCTCGAATGCGTCTGGGCGCTGGTCTGCGTTGAATGCTGCAACGTCGTCGGGGCTGGGGGGCAGTCCAGTCAGGTCGAGTGCGGCTCTGCGCAGCAGGATATGGCGGGGTGCTTCGGGCGAGGGGGACAATCCGACGCTGAGGAGGCGATGCCGGATGAATGCGTCAATTGGGTTCGGGGTGGTAAGTTGGGCGGGGATGTGCGGCGGGGAGATTTGTTGAGGGGGGATAAATGCCCAGTGGGGTTGATAGTCTGCTCCCGAGGCAATCCATTGTCGGAGAATCTCTATTTGTCTTTTTGAAAGCTTTTTATGGGATTTTGGAGGAGGCATTACCTCTTCTGCATCCGTGCTGAGAATTCGGCTAATGAGTGTGCTCGCATCTGGAATGCCGGGGACAATGGCGGTTTCGCCCGATTTGGCTGGCTGGGTGGCGGCGTCTCGGAGGTCGAGGCGTAGGCCGCCTTTTTGGTTTTCGCGATCTGGACCGTGGCAAGCGAAGCAGTTGTCCGACAGGATGGGGCGTACGTCGAAGTTGTAGTCGGGTTTTTCGACGGCGAGGGACATTCCCCCGAGGGACAGAAAGAGCAGGACGGAGCGGGACACGAGCATGTTTTGGAAAGGGGGGGTGGGTGGCACGGCTTTGTTTGTCGCCTTGAATCGGCGACTCGCTTCCGTTGACTTCCGACTTTTTGGCGATGAATCGGGGTTACGTTCACCGATAGCAACTTTTGTGGCACCTCGGTGTTTTCCCTCGTGCAGCGTCTCTCAATGAGGCGGTGTTCAGAGAAAAAGCTACCTACGATTATGAAAAGCCTGATGAGTATCCTGTTGGCGCTCGGGTTCGGCGTGTCCGGATTCGCGGCGGATGAGAAAAAGGAAGAGTCGAAGCCAGCGGCGACGGAGCCGGCGAAAGAGAAGCGCAAGGCGGTAGACCCTGAAGAGGCGTTCAAGAAGATGGACGCGAACAGCGACGGCAAAGTGTCGTTGGAAGAGTTCAAGTCTGGGAAGAAAGACGCGGCTGCGGCGGAAGAGCGGTTTAAGAAGTTGGACAAGAATGGGGATGGATCGTTGACGAAGGACGAGGCATTTCCTGTCGGGAAGAAGAAGGACAAATAGTCTGAATCCCTGAGTTTGAGTTTGGAGCAGCCGCCTCGGTGTGAACTGGGGCGGCTGTTCGCTTTTGGGTGGGAGTCTTGCAGGTGATGGTTTACCAGTGAAAGGCTCTATGAAGACCGCTAGGATACTTTCCGGCATTAAGCCGACGGGACGTCCGCATTTCGGAAACTATTTTGGGATGATGCAGCCTGCGATTGCGTTGCAGGAGAAGGGGGAGGCGTACTACTTCGTCGCTGATTACCACGCGTTGACGACGGTGCATGAGCCGGGAGCCATGCGGAAGTATTCGCGGGGAGTGGTATTGGATTTTTTAGCGTGCGGATTGGATCCAGCGCGTGCGGTTTTATTTTTGCAGAGTGATGTGCCGGAGGTGACGGAACTGGCTTGGATTCTGAGCTGTGTGACGCCGATGCCGATGTTGGAGAACTGTCATGCCTACAAGGATCATGTGGCGAAGGAGAAGGTTCCTTCGCACGGTCTCTTTGCTTATCCGGTGCTGATGGCGGCTGACATTTTGATTTACGACAGCGACATCGTGCCGGTCGGGCGTGATCAGAAGCAGCATGTGGAGGTGACTCGTGATTTGGCTGAGAAGATGAACCGGATGTTTGGGAATGTTTTTACGGTTCCAGCGCCAAGTATTCGGGACGAGGTGGCGGTGGTGACGGGCTTGGACGGGCGGAAGATGAGTAAAAGTTACGGGAACACGATTGCCTTGTTTGAGGAGGAGAAAGCGTTGAAGAAGAAGGTGATGGGGATTACGACCGATTCCACTCCCGTTGAGGCGCCGAAAGACCCGGAGAGTTCGTCGATTGTGGCGCTTTACCGGTTGTTTGCTTCGCCGGGTGATGTTGCTGCGATGGAGTCGGATTTTCGGGCGGGGGGGGTGGGTTATGGCGAGTTTAAGAAGCGGTTGCTTGGGGCAATTTTGGAATACACGGCGGACTTTCGTGCACGACGTGTTGCGTTAGAGGCGGAGCCGGGTGTTGCTGAACGTGTGTTGAAGGAGGGGGCAGAGCGCGCGCGGGTGGTGGCTCGACGCACGATGGACCGCGTGCGTTCGGCCGTTGGGTTACGTTGACCTGTCTTTGCACGTTTGTGGTGATGCGCTCAAGGCCTGCAATGCCGGATGGATTTGAGCGATTGCTGTTTGTGTACCGACTGCTTGCGCCGTTTCTGTTTTTGGCGCTTCTTCCGGGGGCGCTTTGGCGTGCATACCGCAGGGGTGGCGGGCGCGGCCGCTGGGGGGAGCGGATCGGTCGGTTTGAGTTGGCTCCGGGGGAGAATCTGGTTGGTTGCGTCTGGGTTCGTTCCATCAGCGTCGGCGAGACGCTGGTGGCCGTTCGATTTGTGTCGGCGCTGCGCCAGTCAGGCTGGGTGGGGCCGGTGGTTTTGACAGCGACGACGGCGACGGGGGTTGCCGTGGCTGAGGCGCATGCCGAGGCGCTTTCGATGCGCGTTTTGTTTAACCCCCTTGATTTTTCAGGGGTTGTTGAGCCGTTTTTGGAGGAGATTGGCCCGAGAACGATCTGCTTTGTTGAGGGGGATTTTTGGCCGAACTTGATGGCTGCAGCGTGGGTGCGCGGGATTCCGATGCACGTGGTGAATGCTCGTCTTTCGCCTCGTTCCGCGGCTCGGTACGCGTGTGTTCGGGAGTGGCTTGCGCCTTTATTTGCGGTGTTTGATGGGATTCAGGTTGCGGATACGGCGTCTGGGGACCTTTGGAGCAGGGCTTCGGCCGGACGGGCTCGCGTGAAAGTTTTCGGCAATCTGAAGTTTGATGGGGATGGCGCTGCGGGAGCGGGCTCGACGTTGAACTCCCGAGAAGTGGGAGGGGCTGGGGTTGAGGCGTGGACGCAGGGTTTGGTCTTGGTTGCTGGAAGCACGCACCCTGGAGAAGAGTTATGGATTGCGAGAGTTTGGCGTGAGGTCTGTGCGCTGGTACCGGGTGTGAGGTTGGTGATTGTGCCTCGTCATGTTGAACGGTGCGACGAGGTGGTTCGTGATCTTTCTGCTGGGGGATTTCTGGTGCGTCGCTTTTCGGATTTTGCGGTTGGGACTGTGCCTGATTCGACGATTTTGCTCGTGAATCGCACGGGGGCGTTGCGGGCTTGGTACGGGGTTGCAGCCGTCGCTTTTGTGGGGCGCAGCATTTTGGCGCGGGGCGGACAAAATCCTGCGGAGCCGGTGGTGGCGGGGGCTGCGACAGTGGTTGGGCCTTGGATGCAAAATTTTGAAGGCATCACGCGGGAGTTGGTGGCGGCTGGGGGGATGGTGCAGTTACGCGTTGGGGAGGATGCGGTTGAGTTGATTCGCGATTTGCTGTGTGACTCCGATAGGCGCGACCGGATGGTTGGGGCGGGGCGCGCGGTATTGTCGCGGCATGATGGGGCAGCGCTGAGAGCGGCGCGGTCGGTGTTGGAGGGGATGTTGTAGGGAGGGGGGAGGCGGTCCGGATTTCCCTCCGTGGCGTTTGTGGTTAAACCATCCGCATGAACGCGCGCGAGGCACAGCAGTTCCGGTTGTATTACATCCTGAGGTGGGTTCTTTGGGGGTTGATGCGGCTTTTCTATCGCGTTCGTGTAGAGGGGCTTGCGTCACTTCCTGTGGGGGGTGTGTTGTTGGTGCCGAACCATCTTTCATGGATTGACGCTCTCTTGCTGCAGGGGGTGTTTGACCGTCCCATCCGGTTTTTGATTTATGAGGACATCTACCATCAGCGTCCGTTTCGGAGTTTGTTCCGAGCGATTGGAGCGCTGCCGGTATCGCCCACTCGTGCCAAGGATGCGGTACGAACTGCGGTGACAGCGCTCCGGCGCGGTGAGGCGGTGTGCATTTTTCCGGAGGGCGAAATTTCGCGGGCGGGCTTATTGATGAGGATTCAGCGGGGATTCCAGTTGATTGCGAGGGAATCGCAGTGTCCGGTTCTTCCGGTTTGGTTGGACGGCGTTTGGGGATCGATTTTTTCATACAAAGGGCAGCGCTTTTTTTTCAAGGCGCCGTCGCGCTTGCGTTTTCCGGTAAGTGTTTCGTTTGGAGAAGCGTTGACGGGCGACGCGTGTGAACCGACGGAGTTGCGTCGGCGGATGCTTCGCTTGTCTGCGGAGGCGTTTCAGTTACGTCCGGAGTGGTCGGAACCCTTTGCGGGTTGTGTGGTTCGAGGGTTGATGCGTGGAGCGGGAGACACGTTGCTGACGGATGGTTTGGACGGCTCCTCCATTTCGCGTGGGATGGCGTTGGCTGCTGGTTGGGCGCTGGCTGGCGAGTTGCGTCGGGCGACATCTGCGGGCCGGGTTGCGATTGTGCTACCTCCTGGAAAAGGGGCGTTGATTGCGAACTTGGCGGTGGTGCTGGCGGGGAGAGTCCCCGTGAACTTGAACTTCACGGCGGGGCGCGCCTCTAACGAGGAGGCGTTACGGATTGCCGAGGTGGACACTATCGTTACGGCTTCGGCTTTCAGGCAGCGGGTCGCGGATTTTCCGTGGGAACGCGTCGGGATTCGCCTGATGGAGTTGGATCGCGTGATGCCTTCATTGAAGGCAGGAGTGGTTTTCCGGCGGTTACTTTTGATGGCGCTACCGGCGGCATGGGTCGCGCGGCGGTTTGGCGGTCGTGAGCGGGCGGCGGATGCGGAGACGGTTTTGTTGTTTACCTCGGGAAGTTCCGGGGCACCGAAGGGAGTGATTCTTACGCAGGCCAATCTTCTGGGGAATGTGCGTCAGTTTTCCGACATGCTTTGTCTGGGAAGGAACGAGGGGATTTTAGGTTGTCTGCCTATATTCCATTCGTTTGGTTCAACGGTGACCCTGTGGTACCCGGTTTTGGAGGGGTTAAGTGTGGTGTCGTATCCGAGTCCAATGGAGCACGCCAAGCTGGCTGAGTTGGTGCGTGGACACCGTTTGTCGTTGATGTGCTCGACGCCGACGTTTTTGCGCGGTTTTTTACGGAAGGCCGAGGCGGCTGACTTTGCCTCGTTAAAACTGGTGGTGACGGGCGCGGAAAAGTTGCCGATGGATTTGGCGGAGGCGTTTGAGCGGCGGTTTGGGGTTGAGGTGTTGCAGGGGTACGGGCTGACGGAGACGTCTCCGGTGGTGAGCGTGAACTTGCCGATGATGTATGGCGTGCAGGGGGAGTTGATTGCGCAGGCGGTGAGCCGGAAGGGGTCGGTTGGCAAGCCGGCGCCAGGGGTAGCGGTGGAGGTTCGGGATCCAGAGACGGGAGCGTTAATGCCTCATACACAGACGGGTATGTTGTGGTTTCGCGGGGTGAATATTTTTCGTGGATATTTGAAGAATCCGGAGCAGACGGCGGCGATGCTCGCTGAGGGTTGGTTGCGGACGGGTGATTTGGGGCGGATGGACGAGGATGGGTTTCTTTACATCGAGGGACGTTTGACGCGTTTCTCAAAGATTGGCGGTGAGATGGTGCCTCACGAGACGTTGGAGTCGCGATTGGTCGAGGTGTTGGGGTTGCCGACGGACGAACGGGTGATGGTGGTGACGGGGGTGTCTGATCCGAGTAAGGGGGAGTCTCTGGTGCTGTTGAGCACGCGGGAGGTTGATTTGCAGGAGGTTCAGCGGCGTTTGGCTGGGGCTGGGATTCCGAACCTCTGGATGCCACGCCGTTGGGTGAGGATTGAGACTGTGCCGCTGCTGGCGAGCGGCAAACTCGATTTGAAGGCTTGCCGCGAGATTGCGCAGTCTTCGGGTGGGTTGGCGGTCTGAATGCGACGACGGTGGACGTTGGTGGGGGTGGGTTTGGATGATCCGGAGTTTTTGCGGTGAGTTGTTCCCGTCACACGCCGGCGAGCAGGATGCCTATCCCCCCCCCGTTTGAGAGGGATGGAGGTTCACTGTGGATTTTGAAAGCGGGTAGGGGAAATGCTTGGGGTGGTTTGGGTGTCGGATTGCGGGATTGGAGCAACCTTGTTTCGGGATTTATGAAAAAACTTCTGTGTGCCGTTTTGTTGGGGGGATTCCTATTCGTTCCGAGTTTTTCGGGTGTAGCGGAGAATGAGGTTGGATTTATCGAACGGTTCGCTCTGTCCGCTGATCGCAAGGCGGCGCTATCCGAACTCGTACCGGGCACGCCGGATTTTTACTACTTTCATGGGCTCCAAGCGCAGCATGCGGGAGATCAAGCTCGGTTCGCCGAAATCATCCAGGACTGGTCGAAACGGGATCCGAGTGATGTGCCAGCCCGCCGCACGCTCTTGAACCGTCAGGCACTCCTCAACTTTGACCGAGATCCCGCCGGCACGTATCAGTATCTTCGTGAACGTCTCGGCGTCGCGTTTCCGCATCAGCGTGATGTGCCCGATCGAAAACCCAACCTGCCGACCGCACTCAACGAGGCGACGGTGGCATTCGATGCATTTGCCGCGGATGCCAAGCGTGATTCGGGGCTCAGCAGTGTTACACCCGTTGGCATTGGCGAATGGATTGCGATACAGTCGACGCTCAAGGACACCCAGCGTATTGCGCTCCTGGAGCGAGTGCAGCGTCCGGATCATGCAGGGCTCCTTG
>JBIIXW010000008.1:0-49834 GCA_044347165.1 Chthoniobacteraceae bacterium | reverse complement strand
TGGTTTTCACGCTTGCCCATCCCCCGGGCAGATCACTCAGCAGTTTCCAGACAACGAATCCAAGCGCTCCAAACATCAAGCTCGCTTGGATGAGGTCTGTCCAAACCACTGCCTTGATCCCTCCGATGGCGGTGTACACGCAAGTGAGCGCCGCGAGTAGGAGGACCGCAGTGACATAGACTGACACCTGTTGCATTTCCGTGAGACGGTTCCCGGAGATGAGCTCGTACCCCATGACGAGTACGATGGCTGCGACGTAGAGTCGTGTTCCGCTCGCGAGGGTGCGCGTGACGAGGAAAACGGCTGACGCTGCGTCGCGAGTGCGAGGGCCGAAGCGATTTTCGAGATACTCGTAGATGGAGATGACCTTTTGGTCGTAGAAAGGTTTGATGAAGAGCAAGGCGATGATAACTCGCGCAATCACCGTTCCGATCGCGAGTTGAGCGTAAGTGAAGTTTCGGTGGGCATATCCCTCCCCCGGTGCCCCGAGGAACGTGGCGGCGCTGATTTCCGCCGCAAGAATCGAAGCGAGCACGGCAAACCACGGAACATCGCGGTTTCCGACGGAATAGGTGGCGAGTGTCGTTTGTCCGGCTCCGGCGCGGATGCCGATGGTGAGGATTACCGCGAAATAAACCGCGATGATGAGGAAATCAGTGAGCACGACGATCGGGCGTTTGTGTAGACGATGGGGGGGAATATGGCACCATGCGAGCGTGTTCTCGCGATGGAAGGTGCCTTTGGTTTTCGTTCTGTGCATCGCGAGCGCGTGCCTTCTCACCTACCCGCTTTGGTGCCTCGGGCAGTGGGCGATCCAGGAATGGGGGTGGTTGGGGCTCTCGAAGTACGGGGTGCAGAAATACTTCAACCGAAGTTTCCTTCTGTGTGCAGTGGTCGGGGCTCTGATTGCGAAGTTCAAGGTGAAGACTTTGGGTAACGCCCCAGTTTCATCGACCTTTGACAGATCCTCTCTGCTTCGGGGGCTTGGACTCGGGACTCTCGCGTTCGCATTGCTTTTGGTGGTGGGTTTTTGCATCCCGTGCATCCGTTTGAGCGAAGGGAAGGCCTTGATGACAGTGGTCGGAAAGGCTGCGATGGCAGCCGCTGTCGTGGGCTATCTGGAAGAGTGGCTCTTTAGAAAGCACCTGCTCAACGCAGCCTGCGGCCGCTTTGGTTTGTTACTGGGTCCATGGTTGGTCGCGGTGCTTTTTGCCTCAGTCCATTTCCTCAAGCCGACGCCACCTCCGGCGGGTTTGGAGATGGACGTTTGGGTTGGATTCAGGCTTTTGCCTTTGATTTTCCATCGATACACCGATCCGGCCTCTGTGCTTGGGGGATGGTTGACCTTGGTCGCGCTAGGCATTCTTCTCTCGCGGCTGGCGATAACCTCCGGCGTCATCTGGCCTGCGGTCGGAGTCCACACCGCCATCATTTTCTGGAACAAAGTGTTATCGTCCCAGTTAACTGTCGGACACTGCGAACCATGGTTCGCGGGTAACTTTCAGACCGGTGCGGTTCCCCTTTTGACGCTTAGCGTGATGGCGTTCTGTGTGATTGGGTGGAGGAGGCCATCCGCCGCAACGCAGGAATCCGGAGGTCGCGCTTAAAACCGTTGATTCGCTGGGGTGGGGGTGCAGAGTTTGTGGCGATGTTCCAAGTCATTTTTAACGCGATTAGCGCCTCCGAGATGGCCGCTTTGCCGGTGGAGTTACAAATGGAGTTGCTCGCCGAGTTTCAAATGAGCGGCGACCTCGACCCTTCCCGATTCGGATTGGTGAGCCGTGACGGAAAAAATCTTCATCGTTACCGCACCAAGGATCATCGAATTTATTTCGAGCGATTGGACGACCGGTTGATCGTTCACCGGGTGCTACACAAAAACACCGTTCGGGATTTCCTATTTCGCTCCAAGTTACCTTTGCCGGAGGAAGACAAGGAACTTGGAAAGCACGGGGGGTTCTGGAAGCTGATTGAGGAGGGTGAACGGTCTGGGAAAGCCTGATTAGCCCTGACTGCATGAATCACGGATCAGCGGCAGCGGAGGGAGACGTGAATCGGGTGAAAGACTTTCCGGTTTGCGCCTCGGGTATTTTCATGGCCCATGCGGCAGTCACTTCGCTGCCGAGGGTCGCATCGGAGGCGATGTGTCGCTATTCGGAGCAGTGCGCTTCGATGCCGCAGGAGTTTCCCGAGGTGCTTCGAGACATTCGAGACACGCGACGCCTTTGCGCAGATTTCATTGGAGCGGGGTCCGACGAGGTGGCGCTGTTGGGCCCGACTTCCCTGGGTCTGAGCCTCTTTGCGAACGGCATCGACTGGCAGATTGGAGATGAGGTGGTGTTCTATGCGGGGGATTACCCTGCGAATGTCTACCCGTGGCGCAATCTTGAGCGCTTGGGTGTGGTGGCGAAAGCGATTCCCAGGCGACTCAACGGACAAATCGATTTGGATGACATCTCCGGTTTGCTGGGGCCTCGAACGCGGTTAGTCGCGTTAGCGTCAGCAAACTATCTCTCCGGGTTTCGTCCCGACCTTTCCCGCATTGGTGGTTTTTTGCGAGAGCGGGGGGTGAAGTTTGCGGTCGATGGCATTCAGACCGTCGGGGCTTTTCGGATGAATGTTGCGGACGAGTGCGTGGACTTGATGAGTGCGGATGCGCACAAATGGATGCTTGGGCCGATGGCCATGGGGATTGTTTACGTTTCCCGCGAGATGTTTGAGTCGGTGCGACCCACCCTGCTCGGTGCTTGGAATGTTCAGTCGCCGGACTTTGTGGCCGGGGAATCCGTGGAGTTTGTTCGGGGAGCGCAGCGATATGAGCCTGGGGTTTTAAATACGGTGGGGATGTATGGAATGGCGGCTTCACTGGGACTTCTGGCTCGTACGGGCGGCCCCGCCGTGGAGAATGCCATACTTGAAGTCTCAGATGCCCTCGGGGATGGCGTAACGCGGCTCGGATTTGAACTGATCCTGCAGCGATCGAATGACCGGAGAAGCGGCATTGTTTCATTCCGTCATCCCACCAAGGACATTGGGGAGTTGTTCCAGTTCTTAACGGAACGCGGGGTGAGCGGATCCCTTCGAGCGGACGGCTTTGGCGGACGTTGGATTCGGCTGAGTCCGCATTTTTACAACACGATTCGGGAGGTCGAGTTGGTCCTGAGTTGGATTCGTGAATGGGCATCGCGTTAAAGCCGTTGGCCGCCATGGAATGGGTTCCTGCAGACCGTGTGATTGCGACCCAAGATTCGCGGCGGGCGAGTGCGTTTTTACGATCAAGCGAGCTGGTGCGGGCGCGATACCTCAGGTGCCGGAGCGCTTGGGAGCCGCACTTAAGAAAAACACGGTGCGCAATCGAGCGAGGGATTCAGCGCTGCCCCCACCATCGCACTGCTCTGATCCTTGGCGGAGGGATGTTGCACGATTTGCCGATCGAAACGTTGGCCCACTGTTTTGAGCGGGTCGTCCTTGTGGACGTGGTTCACCTTTGGCGCAGTGTTCTCGCGGCGAAGAAGTTTCCCAATGTGACCCAAGTCTGCGTGGATCTCTCGGGATTCATCCCTGCAGTCGAGGGAGATGGGCCTTCTGTTGGAATGCCGGGTGGATTGATGGCTCTCGGACCAGCGGATTTGGTGGTTTCTCTGAATTTAATGTCCCAACTCGCGGTGGTTCCGCGTCTCGAGGCCGGCTCAAAAGGAGACTCAGAGACTTTGGATGCATTGGGGCAGCGTATGGTTGCCAATCATTTGGCTTCGTTGAACCGCGTGGGCGGCGAGGTGACGCTCATCACCGACATCGAGCGGTGGGAGATTTTTCCCGACGGACGTCAGCGTTCAGTGGGTGACCTTCTGTTCGGAGTGAATCCTGGCCCCTTTGACGAGGAGTGGGTGTGGACGATTGGGCCGATTCCGGAAGTGAGCACGGAGTACCACGTCGCCCATCGGGTCGGCGTGCGCCATTGGACAGCGCCTCAGGGGATGCGGTCTTTGGGTACGGGAGACTTCGACGTGTGAACGCTCGATTTTTTAACGAACGCATCGACCCGCCGTCTGGGGGTGGTTAGTTTGGAGGGCTTATGGATAAAAAAGGGATTTTCGCCATCGTGTGCGCCATTGGGGTGCTGATTTGGTGGCAGATGGATTATTCGAAAAAGATGGAGGCTTATCGCGCAGCTAAGGCTGCTGCGCCTCAGGTTGACGTTAAGGAGGTAAAGACAGGGGAGAATTCGACAACGGCGAAACCGGCAGAGACGGCGACCGATGCGACAGTGAGGCCGGCGTCAGAGACTGCGTCTATCGAAGAAAAAACGGCCATTTTGAAGGGGAACGAGGCGGAATGGCTCTTTTCGTCCAAAGGTGGAGGAATCCGAAAAGTCACGTTGTCTGGGCATCGCATGGAGCCGAGGGGAGCTGAACCCGTTGTGATGAATCGATTTGGGAACTCGCTCATCGGAGCAACTGGGGAATCGTTTGAAGGGAGCGGGAGGGATCACTTTGATATGGTGGCTCGTCCTGATGACGGAGTTGTTGAGTTCCGACGCTCGATGCCTCAGGGGGGGAAACTGACGAAGGTTTTTCGGACGTCATTTGATGGGCGTCATGATTACGTGGTGCGTCTGGAACTTGTGATTGATAACGACTCGGGCAAGGACGTCGCCTATCCGGCGGTGACCGTTCGCCTTGGGGGGGAGTCAGCGATTCATGGAACGGATCAGCCGTTGTTTACGGGTTTTGGTCACCTTAAAGACAAGTCGATTGGGGTGAAGGATGTGAACTGGTTTGTGAGTTCTGGGTTTCTCGGGTTTGGCAAGGAAGAGAGAACGGTTTACCGAGAAGTTGGCAAAGTGGGATGGGGAGCGGTTTACAATCAGTACTTCACCACAACGGGAACCGTATCGGGAGGCGACGCCTCTGAGTTCGTGGCGATGCGGCACCCCGTTTCTGAGGACGCATGGAAAGCGGTTGCGGGGACTGGAAGCGTGCCGAATGCGGTGGAAGGCGCTGTAGTTCTGGACGTGGGAACAGTGGTTGCTGGCCAGAAATGGCAACGAACCATCGACTTATACTCGGGCCCTAAAGAGCATGAGAGACTGAAGACGCTTGGGCGCGAGCAAGAGGAGGTGATGCAGTTCGGCTGGTTTGGCGCTGTGAGCCGGATGCTCCTATGGTCGATGAACCGGCTGCATGATTTATTGGGAAGCTACCCGCTCGCGATTGTGGTTCTTACGATTTTGATTAAGGCGGCACTCTGGCCCGTTCAAAACCGAGCGACCGCGTCGATGAAGCGAATGCAGGAAATCCAGCCTAAGGTGACTGCGCTTCGGGAGAAATACGGCGACAATCCTCAGCGAATGAACCAAGAAATGTTAGGTCTCTACAAGAAGCATGGCGTCAATCCGTTTTCGGGATGCTTGCCGATGTTGATTCAGATCCCGATTTTCCTCGGATTTTACGGGATGCTTGGTAAGGCGGTGGAGCTTCGGAACGTGGGCTTCCTCTGGGTGCTGGATCTCTCTCAACCGGACACCGTGGCGTCGGTCTTTGGCATCGCCATCAACGTGCTGCCGATTCTGATGGCCGTGACCATGTTTTGGCAGATGGCAATTTCCCCCAAGTCCGGTGACCCGATGCAGCAGAAAATCTTCATGTTCATGCCGCTCATGTTCATCTACTTCTGCTACAGTTTCGCCTCCGCACTTTCGTTGTACTGGACGGTACAGAACCTGTTCTCCATCGTGCAACTGTACGCCTCTCGCCGGAATGCGTCGTCCGGAGATGCCGTGGTGTTGTCAGAGACCAAGAAAAAGTAAGATCGAGTTATGGGAGTCGAAGCCAAGGAAATGCTGGAAACCCTTTTGGGGCACTTGGGTTTTGTGGCTCAAGTGGAAGAGACGATTGATGAACATGGAGTTCACCTCCAAATCTATTGTCCTGAAAAGGATCGGTTGATTGGAGACGACGGCATCACGATTGATGACCTGCAGCTCCTGTTGAATCGGATGGTATTGGCTGCGGATCAGGATGCTCCGCGCGTGCATGTCGACGTGGAGCACTATCGGACCATGCGAGATGATGCGTTGGTTCGTCGTGTCCGAGAAGTTGCAGAGCAGGTCCGCCATAGTGGGGTTCCACTCCAACTCGATCCGATGAACTCTTATGATCGGCGTGTCGTTCACAATGCATTCAAAGACGATCCGCAGATAGCTACCTTCAGCCCAGAGGAGGGGGGGCGGATGAAGCGGATTACTCTTTCTCCTCGGAAGTAGTCCGCCTCCAGATTCCGATTTTCGAACGCCCTCTATTCTTATGCAAGTTGCCTCCGCTTCGATTTCCGACAAGACGCTTTCCATCATCATGGGTGGGGGGGCCGGCTCTCGGCTTTTTCCGCTGACCAAGGAGCGATCGAAGCCGGCGGTGCCGTTGGCTGGAAAGTACCGGTTGGTAGACATACCAGTGAGCAACTGCATCAACTCGGGATTGAGACAGATTTTTGTTCTCACGCAGTTCAACAGCGTTTCGCTCCACCGGCACATTCAGAGCTCCTACAAGTTTGACCATTTCTCGCAGAGTTTCGTCGAGATTCTGGCCGCTCAGCAGACCCCGGACGGGACGCGGTGGTATCAAGGGACTGCGGATGCTGTCCGGCAGAACCTCAGGGATTTTTTGAACCGTCCGTACGAGTACTTTTTGATTTTGTCGGGCGACCAGCTGTACCGGATGGATTTCCGTGAACTCCTAGAGAGTCATGTGGCGTCGGGGGCGGATGTGACGATGGCAACTCTTCCGGTCAATCGGAGAGACGCAAAGTCGTTCGGGATCATGCGGACCGACGAGGCCCGTTGGATCTCTGAGTTTGTGGAAAAGCCGAAGGAGGATGCGATTCTCAATCGCTTGCGGATTCCTTCGGGCCTTCTTGCGGAGATGGGACGCGGGGCGGAGGATGACTTATATCAGGCCTCGATGGGGATTTATGTCTTCAATCGACGGACATTGATTGAGGCTTTGGATAATCAGCATGTCGATTTTGGGAAAAACGTCATTCCGGAGATCATTCACTCGAGGAAGGTCTCTGCGTACATTTTTCAGGGATACTGGGAAGACATCGGAACGATTCGATCCTTCTTCGAAGCGAACTTGGCACTCACGGATATCGTGCCGCCATTCAACTTCTTCGACTCTCAGGCTCCGATTTTCACCAATGCAAGATTTCTCCCTGCCTCGAAAGTGAATGGAGCTCGCGTCCAGCGCGCGGTTCTCTCTGACGGATGCGTTGTCACGGATGCCACGATTGAGCGGTCGGTGATTGGGATTCGGAGTGTGATTGAGGGGGGGAGCACTTTGCGGAACTGTGTGATGATGGGGGCTGATTACTTTGATTCTCCGTCTGCGAGGGGTGTCGGGGAGCCGGCCCTTGGGGTCGGTCGGGATTGCGAGATTGAAGAGGCGATCATCGATAAAAATGCGAGAATTGGAAATCAGGTGAAGATTAGCCCGCGAGGCAAGCCCGAGAATCACGACGGAGATGGGTTCTTCATTCGTGACGGAATCGTTGTGATTCCAAAGGGTGCCATCATCCCCGATGGCACCGTGATTTAATCGGGTGGTTGAAACACGGGGGAGTGGAGGAATAGTTATGAGAACAGTGGCGATTGTGGGCCGCCCCAACGTGGGGAAATCGGCTCTTTTTAACCGTTTGGCCGAAAGGAAGATTTCAATTGTACATGATCGGCCCGGTGTGACGCGGGATCGGATTGTGGCGGAGTGCTCGCTCGGACGAGATCCTTTTCAAATCATTGATACAGGTGGGATTGGAGCGGGCGCGGATGCTGAGTTTGCCGATCAAGTAGAGGCGGAAGTGATGATTGCAGTGGAAGCGAGTGATCTGATTTTGTTCGTTGTGGATGCGCACGATGGATTGACTCCGGTCGATACGGAAATTGCTAGGATGCTTCGGCGATCATCGAAACCGGTCATCTTGGTGGTGAATAAAGTGGATCACCAAAAGCATAGTCAGGGAGTGACCGAATTTATGTCGCTCGGGTACAACCCCGTCATGCCGGTCAGTGCGGAGCATGCGATTGGTTTCGATGATCTAGTTCATCGGACGGAGTCCTTGTTACCTGCGGATGAAACTCAAGAGACCCGAGGTGGGCAGGTTCCCCTGAAGATCGCAATCGTTGGAAGGCCAAACGTGGGCAAGTCGTCGCTGACCAATGCGATTCTGGAAGATGACCGCACGCTGGTATCTGCGGTGTCGGGCACGACTCGGGATGCGGTGGACATCCCGTATCAGCGAGGAGACCAGAACTATATTCTAATCGATACAGCTGGAATTCGTCAGCGCACCAAACGCTCCGATTCGGTTGAGGTTTTCTCGGTGATGCGATCGGAGTCGAGTATTCGTCGGGCGGACATCTGTTGTCTGGTCATTGATGCTGCGCAAGGCGTAACCTCTCAGGATAAACGGATTGCGGGGATGGTGTGCGAGGCGGGGAAGCCCTGTGTGATTGCGTTGAACAAATCTGACTTGGTGAAGGACCAGTGCCGAGACAAGGGGGCGCTCACGGAGTTTTTGGAGAACATCAAGTCGGAGCTATTCTTCATCAATTATGCTCCGGTTTCGTTGATGTCAGCCAAGACGGGGGACTCTTTAGACCGGCTTTTTAAGCGAATTGAGAATGTTCGCGAAGCTTCACGGAAGCGTCTGGGAACGGGTGTATTGAATCGCCTGTTCAGTAGCGCAATGACCAATCACCCCCCGGGAGCGAAGGCGGGTCGAAGATTCAAGTTGCTGTACGCAACCCAACCAAACCCGCGAGACAACGTTGCGGTTCCCGTTCCGGAGATCGTTCTTTTTTGCAACGACGACACGCTGCTTGACGACGGCTATCGTCGGTTTCTCGAGGGGCGAATTCGAGACCAAGTTTCATGGACAGGTTTGCCGATTCACTTTCACCTCAGGGCAAGAACGCCGAGCGCGAACGTTAGAAAGCGCGGAAGAGATTAGTTTGCGGGCATTTCCGTCTGCAAACTTACGGAAGTTTAGTTTCCTTGAGCCGTTCCGGAGGATGAGGACGGTTCGAGGAGGGTCAGGCAGAGACGTTTGATTGCGGACTCCGCAGAGGTGCTTGCTGGGTAAAGTTTCTGGGCTTTTAAGTACCACGCGATTGCCGAGCTCCGATCGCCCGTGGCTTCGCGCTCTTGGGCGCGTTTGATTGAGTTCACAAAATCTGGTGCACGGACGGTGAAGCCGGCGAGAGCCTGACTAAACTTGACATCGCTTCCGTACTTATCACGGACCACGTCAAGGGTTTCCCACGCCGCAGCGGAGTTGTTCAGACGATCCATTTCCTCGGCGCGAAGCAGCGTTGTTTCCAAGATACGAAATTCATCGAGGATTTTTTTAAGCGATTCAGCGAGAGTCGGCGAGGTTGCCGTCGCCGCGATGAACTTTCCACTTTCGTCGGCAATCCTTCGAAAGTTCTTCTGCGCCATCAACTGCTCCAGTTCTTTTGTGGCAGTGATTTGTGCGTCTCCGGCAGTGAACAATTTAGTGGACGCTTCCTCAAGGTCTGGGTTTCGAGGCCACGCTTTTGCGGCGTCGGTCAACGCGGTTTCAGCTGCTTTTTGATCTCCGCTGGCGGCAGCATTTCTTGCCTTGGCGAGAAGCATGCGCGCTTCGCCCTTGCCCGCTGCAATGGCAGTCGCGGGTTTTGAGGCATCGAAATCCTTCGCCGCCTCCTGCAACTCTTTAATGAGCGATTCCGCGGTTGTGAAGTCCCGCGCGTCGAGGGCAGAAAGAAGTTTTCGTGATGCGGTCGTGTAGGAGAGCACTTTGCGGCGGTTCTCCTTGGAAACGAGTTGAACGGCGGGCATGTGCTCGCCGACGAGGAAGGTTTCGAAAAGACGTTTTGATGCCGAGTCTACTTGTCCTTCCTTGAGCTGATCCGTGAACGATGCAATCCCCTGATTGATGTCTCGGATGGCCTCATTCGCGAGGGTGTCAAGGGTAGCAATTGAGGGGGGGAGTCCGCTGCCTTTGCTGAACAGATCTTTCGCGCTGTCACTCATTTGGAGTTTCGACTCACCGTCCGAAAAGATGGCACGGTAAAACCGTGTGCAGATGAGCACGTGCAGGAACTTCCGCTGGAGAAACAACTGAACGGCCAAGGTTTGGAACTCTATCTTCGCTTGTAGTTCGCTGAGTTCGATTTTTGCCTTGGTTGCAAGTTTTGTGGCCTTGTTCTCCAGAACATTTTCCATGAAGTAAGCCTGCTGCGACGGTGCGGTCGTCGCTCGTTCAGCGGCCTGTTCGGGTGCGGAAGTCCCGACTTTTTGTGGGGAGCGAAGATCATTGGATTGCCCGCTTTTCTCAAGGTTCCAGTGGTTGAGCCGACGTTCGCGCTCGATGGTGTCGAGTGCCACATGCAGCCGCGACTGCTCTCGGCGTGCCTGCCAGACGGAGAAGACTTGGGAAGCGATGGTGTCGCAAACACGAGCATCCGTTGGGTAAAGCGCCGCGCGTGCAAGCATTTGGAACGCGAGATCGATGTTTTTGTTGCTCAGATTTCTCGGTTCAAGGGACGACAAAACGGCTGAGAGCGTTTTGAGGAGTTCGCGATCTTGGGCCGCGTCGTTGGGGGGCGTGTTGAGATACTTTTCGAATCGGGAGTTGAAGATTCGTTGATCAGTGACTGACCAGCTTTGGCCGTTGAACCGAAACAGTTCACTGGACGGATCTAAGATGGGAAGGGCATTGGAGACGGCTCCTCCGGGTTGTTGGGCGCCGGCATTGAGACCCGCCGGTGGCTGAACCGGCGCCGGTGAGTCTGGAGCTTGGGCGAGTGCGAGTCGGGAGATGGCGCAGACTGCCACGGCAATGGTTCGCACGGATGTGGGGGGAAGTCTGTGCATGGAAGGGAGGGATTAAAACTTTTTGGCGGAATCCACGGTGGGCACTCCGCGCTGATCAATCGTGACACCGAAACGGTAACGCTGACCGCGCTCGACATTGAGAGCCTCGAGGCGCTTTGGAATGAGTAACGGAAGTGGGTTTCCCGATACCTCCACCGCAATCATTCGGCCTGACTCGGGGACGTATTCGAGCGTTTTTACGACGGAACCCTCTAATGCGTACCGGTTGCCTCTCAAACTTTGTGCGTTCGTGAGGAAATCGTTGATTGGAAACCCGCCGCTGGACGAGGACGAGTCCGCCTCGGATTGATGTCGACGCGACGAAAACAAGAACGAGGCTCCGGCGGCAAGAATGGCTACCGAGAGAATGAGAATCGGGATGTTGGACGAACTTTTCTGGGATCCGCGTCTCATGGCCTTTTAACGTATACGCCCCCAGTGCGGGCCGAAGGGCCAAAAAACCACGAGTCCAGCGCCCACGAGATTTTGTTGGGGCACGGTTCCCCAGTCGCGTGAGTCCGAACTAAAGTAAGAGTTATCTCCGAGAGCGAAGTACTTGCCGTCGGATAGCTCGATGGATTGTCGGTCGTCTCCGAGAAACGCGAATCGCATATCGCGAGGGCCGTGCGAGTAGCCACGGTAGCCCTCATTGGGGGCATCGAAGGTTCCGGACGCAACCCGTCGGAAAGGCGCCTCTTGAGCCTCGTTTCCATTCACAAAAAGTTTGGGCGGTTCGATACGCAGCGTATCTCCGGGAACGCCTGCAAGACGTTTAATGTAAAACTGGCTGGGGCCGCCCGGATTCATCATGTTAGCTCCCGTTCGAATGCCGCGAGTGGTGAAGACAAACACCTCGCTGCGAGCGGGTTTTCTGAAATGATAGGCCATCATGTTGACGATGACGTGATCTCCGGAACTGACGTATCCGCGCAACAGCGGTTCGCCCGCTTTGAATCGACTTTTCTTCTTGAGAAAGTGTTCTGCGATGGTGCGTTCGGGAGCAGATACAGCGTAGGTGTTGCGATCGGTCTGGATGACGGTTTCGGTAAAGAAGAGCCATTTCTTCCTCTCGCTAAGGGAGACAACGGATTCGTCATCCTTCGCCGTGATATCAAACCACGACCGGCCAAGAATCGCGCGGTCCCAAATCCGTTGCAGCGGAGGCGGTGGGGGCATCTCTTGGGGATGCCCGACGATTCCATTGAGGGTCGGTTGCATAGACCCGGTTGGGATGGTGAACGGTTGGAGAAAGTAAGCGCGAATCCCGAGCACGATCGCGAGCGTGCCAACAATGACCTCTGCATTTTCAGCCCAGCTGTTTTTAAAAAGTGGTGGACCGAGTTTTTCGCAGGCGCCGTCGAGCGCTTTCGCAGCTTCCATGACGGTTGACTCGTTGCGTCCGATGATGGCCGTTCTCAAACGAGCAATCTCTGTTTCGACGGAAACTGCAACCTCTTGCGATACAATGTCCCGGCGATAATCCAACATCAGGCGGGCCATGCGTTCGAAACCCTTGGCCCGCTTGATGAAACTGGGGGTGAAAAGCGGCATGCGAGGTATGTACACGGAGCGGGTTTCCAGCGCAACGAGAGTGGCGACATGCCGACGAAAACCGTGGGAAATCGCTTGCAAGCGGGATCCGACGCACCGATAGTTCACGGCCTTCCCGCGCGGTTAGCTCAGCGGTAGAGCACCACCTTGACACGGTGGGGGTCACAGGTTCGAACCCTGTATCGCGCACCACTTTTTATCCGGTTCCATGATTGCCTCAAGGCTCCGTG
This sequence comes from Chthoniobacteraceae bacterium, assembly GCA_044347165.1. GTDB lineage: Bacteria > Verrucomicrobiota > Verrucomicrobiia > Chthoniobacterales > Chthoniobacteraceae > JBEEPE01. Next base: position 37,140 of record JBIIXW010000008.1, on the reverse strand, counting down.
AGGCTCTCAAACTGGAGATGTCCCGCCCTTGGAAGTTTTCTGAAATATCTGTATCCGCCGTTGGATTTGGGGGCGAGGCGGAGTTACTACTGGCTTGAATGAAGCAATCTGCTGCTAGCGCTGTTCTCAGTTGGAAAGATTTGTCGGTTTCGTACGGCTCTCATGCCGTTCTGGATGGGTGCACGGGAGTGCTCGGGGAAGGGGAAAGGGTGGGGTTGCTTGGGCGAAACGGCGCGGGTAAGAGCACGCTCCTCAAGGTTGCTGCCGGTTTGCTGGACCCCGATCGGGGAGAGATTGCGCTGCGGCGTGGACACTCAATCGGGTTTCTCACGCAGGAGTGTCGGTTTGCCTCGGGGAACACGGTTCGAGAGGTTGTGTTGTCGGGGGCGTCTCGGATCTCGGATGCGTTGGAGCGCTATCAGTCGTTACCGCCGGAAAGTGACGAGTCGGCTGAATGGCTCTCTCGTTTGGAGAGGTGGGGAGCTTGGACTCTGGAATCGCGCGTGAAATCGCTCATGACATCGCTGAGTGTACCGGATGGCGACAAGGCGATGGATTACCTGAGTGGGGGTGAAGTGAGGCGCGTATTTCTCTGTCGAGCTTTGGTTGGGCAACCGGATTTACTGATTTTGGATGAACCCACAAATCACCTGGATTCAGAGTCGATTGAATGGTTAGAGCAGTATCTCTCGTCCTACCCGGGTGCGTGCTTGTTTGTGACGCACGACCGGCATTTTCTGGACCGTGTTGCGACGCGCATTCTCGAGTTGGGAGGCGGCGCCATGCATAGTCACGCGGGGAACTACAGTGATTACTTGATGTCAAAGTCGGCTCGTGAGGCGGCGGAGGAAGCGCTGGAGGAGCGGAGGCGAAAGTTGTTAAAGCGAGAACTTTCGTGGATGCGAAGCTCGCCCGGAGCAAGGCGGACTAAATCGATTGAGCGGATTCGTCGGTTCGAGGAAATGAGCCGTGAGGAAGAGCTGGAGCAAGAAAGCGACGTCGAGATTGTGATTCCCGATTCGCCGGGGCTCGGGAACAAAGTGATTCACCTGAAAGGGGTGTCGCATGCGTTTGAGGATAAGACCCTTTTTGCTCCATTCGACTTTGACGTGGTTGCTGGGATGAAACTTGGGATTGTGGGGCGGAATGGATGCGGCAAGACGACGTTGATTCGGATTCTGACGGGCGCAATTCGTCCGGAGACGGGGAGCGTTGAGGTGGGTAGTCGCGTCTCACTGAATCTCGTGGATCAAAATCGGGAGCAGATTTCCGACGAACACACCGTGGTTGAGGAGGTCGGGGAGGGCCGTGATTTCGTCTCGCTGGGGGGCCAACAAATTTCGATTCGCAGTTATTTGAGAAGATTCTTATTCGACGAAGATCGGATGAACCAAAAGATTGGGAATCTGAGCGGGGGCGAGCGAAGCAGGGTGTTGTTGGCGAAGATGATGCGCCGCGGGGGGAATGTTCTCGTCCTCGACGAACCCACGAATGATTTGGATTTGTCGACCCTACGCGTCTTGGAGGAATCGTTGGCACGCTTCGACGGCACCGTCATTACGGTGAGTCACGACCGTTACTTTTTGGATCGTATTTGCACCCACATCCTTTCGATTGACTCATACGGAAACGTGCACTGCGACGTGGGCAATTATTCCGAGTACAAGGAACGACACCACTTGCGCTTTCAAGTGGTCGAGCCTGTCGCGTCTAAGCCAGTTCGCGATGTTCGCCGAATTGATCAAGTTCCGAAGCTGACGTGGAAGGAGGAACGTGAGTTGGAGGCAATGGAGAACAATATTTTGGATGCGGAACGAGCGGTCGAAGAACTCGAGAGGCTGATGTGCGACCCATTGTTTCTGGTCGAGCGGAGAGTCGAGATTGCCTCGACAAACGCCCGATTGGAGGAAGCCCGTGCTCAAGTTCAATCGCTGTATGCTCGTTGGGAAGCGTTGGAGGAAAAACGGCGATTGCATTTGGAGTCCAAGGAGGTTCGTCAGGGATGAGTGCGAGGGATGACCGACTAGGGCCAGACTCGCAATCAGCCACTTCGTCAAGACGGAGTGACGGTCCTGTAGGGGTTTTTGATTCTGGGATTGGTGGTCTGACTGTCGCTGCTGCACTTCGCGAAGTTCTTCCGGATGAGAGGATTGTATACATCGGCGACACGGCAAGGGTGCCTTACGGCGGAAAAAGTGCAGAAACAATTGAGCGCTATGCGGTTGAAATGGGTGGAATGCTGCTTTCGGAGGGAGCCAAGGCCATCGTGGTGGCGTGTAACACGGCCTCGGCTTTAGCGCTTGTTCGACTTCGCGAGGTGTTTGCAGTACCGGTGATTGGGGTCATCGAGCCAGGCTCTCGGGCCGCAGTGGATGCGTCACGAAACGGAAAGGTGGGGGTTATCGGAACTCGGGCCACTATTCGAAGCGGCGCCTACGAACGGCACATTCACGCGATTGACGCCCACTTCCAAGTGCACACGCAGGAGTGTCCGCTGTTGGTACCCTTGATCGAGGAGGGGTGGCTTAACGACGAGGTAACTGAAGCTGTGGTTCGACGTTATCTCACCGGCCTGCTGGATCAAGGGGTGGATACCATTGTGCTTGGATGCACTCATTACCCCTTGCTTAAGGATACTCTGGAGCGGTTTGTCGGACCTGACGTCCGGTTGGTGGATTCGGCCAGAAACTGCGCGGAAGCGGTCCGTAAGGTTCTGATGGAAAATCAACTTCTCGCGGAAGGCGGGAGCGGATCTCTTTCGGTATCCTTTACCGATCCTTCAGGTCCATTTTTGCGTGTTGCATCGGACGCACTGGGTCTTTCGATTGCGTCAGCTGGAGTGATGCGATTGCAGCAGGTTAGACCGGTTTAGGGGAATCGCCCAACGTACGAGGGTACTCCGCTACTTCTTTTTCGCCTTCAACGGTAAAATCGCCTCAACGGTCGGCTTATTGGCGGGGTCGAACCTCACCGCATCATTGAGGTGTGGACGAGCGCCCTCCGTATCGACGCAGAATGCGTGGTAGCATCCCAGGATCAGGAGGCGCATTCCGCGTTCCTTTCCGGTTTTTGCGTTATTGAGTTTTGAGACTGCGGCTTTGGTGAGGGACTCGGGCTGAAGCTGACTCCAAGGCAGAGTGATATCGCCGAGAGGCGTATTGAAAAGGATTTGGTTTACGTTGGCTTTGGCAGGAGCACCTTTAACTGGGGCGCCCGTGCGAAGCATGATTCCAGGCACGTTCGGGCTCGAATTGATGTCAGAAATCAACACCTCTTTGAACTTCAGAGCCTCACCTGCGGCGATTTTCATGCCCGCATAACAAGTCTTTCCGAACTCAGTGCGAAACTCGGGCTGCTCGTCGATGATTTTCTTCACTCCATCCACGTCAAACTCCATCATCTTCGGCCTCGCGGACTGAATAAGATCTTGGATCTTGTCCATGTCAGCCGCTTCCGCCAGCGTTTTTCCGCTCGGGTGTAATGGCTCGACGGGCGGCGGTGGTTTATTTGCTTCGATGGCGGCTGCTCTCGTGGTTTTGAGATCTGCAAGCAACCCATCTTTTTCTGTCCGAAGAAACTTGATCGACTGAAGGTCTTTTTCTGCAGGGTCCAACTTCTCCACCTGCTTGCTGTCGGCTTTCACCGCCTTGATTGCGGCGTCGGATTTCAACAACTTTTGGAGATCCGAGCGGAAAGCCTGGTAAACGGGGGCAAGCTCCGAAATCCAAGCGGGGATTCCCGGCGTCTTACTCGGATCGAGTTTTGCGAAAACCCGTTCGGCTTCGGCGAAGTCGCCTTTGGGGAGGTGATACATCGCAAGGATGGGCACGACAAACGCCGCGTCATTCGGTGATATCTCGATAGCCGCCGCTTTCACTGGTTGCCTACGCATCGCGGAATCGATGCTTTTTCTCACGTCTACAATCGACGGGCTTGCGGCCGCTCCCGCGGCAGTTTGCGTCCAGTCTGCGACGGATTTCAGTGCCTTGATGGCAGACTCATTGTCGTGAGCAAAAATGAGAAGAAGAGTCTGCTTGAGTGAAAACCTTAACTTCGCTCCCGCCGGCAGCTTAGCATCTGTAAGGATTGGATTGAGAGACTCCGCAGCCTCAGCAAACTTTCCTTCGAGGGCGAGGGGCGTTGACGGATCTTTTCCTGCGTACGTTCCCTGCCCCTTCGTCTGCGGTCCTTTGGTTAACCGCTTGAGAGTGTCTTCGACCAGCGCTTTACCTTTCGGGTGCAAAAACAGGAATGCCGCGGAACCGACGACGCCGAGGGCGGCAATCGTGGAGAACCACGGGAATCGCTTGCGCCGCCGAATCTCCGCGGCAACGTTCGACGGAAGTGTCGGGGAGGAGGGGGACGTTCCTGGGATGGGACGAACCCCTGTTGTGACCATGGCGAGGGCAGCTCGGAGGTCAACGAGCAGCTCGTTGTAGGTCTGGTGGCGTTTTGCGGCGCTGAACTCCAGCATCTTGTTGAGCAACTCTACCGATGCGGGATGTGCGTCTCGTTTGATTTTACGGAGATCGACCTTGGCCTTTTTTGCTTGGAGAAGCTCGGGGATGCTGGCCGTTTCTTGCGGATGCGGGGGTTGACCCGTTAGGGCGTGGAAAAGCGTGGCCCCGAGGGAGTACATGTCCGACCGATAATCTTCGAATCGCTTTTCGAGCTTTTCGGGCGCGACGTAAAAGGGGGTTGCCCACAGTTCGCCCTGTTGGTTTCGAGCTTGGTCGGCGGGAATGGCCAAACCGAAGTCGACGATTTTGGCCACGTTTTCAGCACTGAACAGGATATTGCCAGGTTTAACGTCACGATGAACTAGGCCAACCCGGTGGGCGGCGTCGAGTCCTTCGGCAATGTGGATTCCGATGGCAAGAACCTGTGCCTCAGGCATCGGACCGACACTGGACATGAGGTCGTCCAGAGAGCCCCGGTCCACGAGTTCCATCGCGATGTAAAACATCCCGTGTTGTACGCCTGTGGAAAAAACGCGAACCACGTTTTGATGGTTAATCCGCGCCGTTTGAGTGGCTTCGCGCTCAAAGTTGGTCACGACCTCCACATTAGAACTGAGTTCTTTCTGTAGGACCTTCAGGGCAACCGTTCGATTGAGCGCGCGGTCTCTCGCTCGGTAGACGTATCCCATTCCTCCCTTTCCAAGCACCTTCTCGAGCTCGAACCCCCCAAAACTTCGAAGAATTGAATGCGTTTGCTGACAATGCGGACAGGTTACATCGGTCAGCGGTATCAGATTGCTGACATCGAGAGGCTGCCTACACGAGGCACAGTGATCGATGACGCGAGAATCGGGAGTGAGGGACATTTGGGAAGTTGGGTGTATTTTGGCAGAGGCAGCGACTGGTCGAAAGGCATTTCCACGAGGCTTCGAATGTCTTGGAAAACTGCAGCTCGATTGATTATTCGTGGGGGATGGGCGTTTTGAAGGGAGTTCTCGGTTGGATTCTTGGTGACGATCCGAGCCGGGTGGAGTTGGAAGCTCTGCCGGACGAGCCTGTTGCCAAGCCCAGTGACGTGCCCATTTTTTTGAGTGCGAGCGACTTGCGCGCAGCCGTGCCAGCCGAATATTTACGGGCTGATGCTCCATTTAGCTCGGAAGACATCAAGATTCTGTCCTCGGAGTTCTTAGATTTCAGTCCCGGCGGGCCCCTGCGTATTGCGGCTTTCAGACTGGCATTTTGGTGCCCTGCCTTTGTTTCGATTCCTGGGGGAATGAAAGGGGACGAGGTTGTCGAGTTTCCTGATTCGGTGATTATTAGGTCTGTTGCTTTACAGGATCCCGCAGGGGGCGAAGTGGATGTCAATGTCGTGAAGCCCGAGGTGATTAAGGCGTCCTCTTTTGTCCCGTTAAGCAAAGGAATTCCGGGAACGGGCGATGCCTTGAAAGACGAGCATGGTGACCCGTTTGGGGACACGGATGATGGTCAGGTGGTGCTAAGTGTGGAGGAGTTGGAGGAGACTCGTCGCGCACTTCGGGAAACCGTCTTGAATCCGCGCCCCGAGGGAGATCAGGCCTCCTTCAGCGAGGTGCTAGCGCGCGAATCTCCGCAGCACGTTGTGGAGGAAACGTTGGAGAAATCGGTTTCACCGGAGCCGTCTGCGAGGAAAGAGAAACCCTCCCAGGATCAGAATCGCGCCAACGTCGGAGGCGGAGCGGTGAAGCAGAGACCCGGAATGACCAACGTTCACCGAATCATGCGTGCATATCTCCAGGAGGGAAATGTTCCTGTGGTGAAGGACTCATTGACCAGTCTCGATGTGAAGATGCCCTCTGCTCCGGTGCCCGCTCTGCGGTCGGCGTCTGATCCCGTTACCGAGACGCCGCGGTTTGATTCGGTGGAGCAGATTGTTCAGGTTGAGCGCGAGATGCGGCAAAAGAGCTCTGACTTGCTTCGATCGGCGCCAGAGATTGTCTCGCAGACATTCAAGCGATTGGAGCGCGCCTTGTCGGGTTACCCTACCGTCACCGGAGTGTCCGTTCGAACTCCAGAGGGAGATTTCTCCTCAGGGGACAGCAGCGGTTATGTGAGCGCGGGAGAGGCGGGCGATGAGATTCGCCGTGCTTTCTCCTTGATGGGATCCATGAGCGTCCGCGGTGAGGCGGTGACATGTCTCACGGTTTTCAATGAAACGGATGCGATCACAGTGCTCTGTTCGCGGAGCGCGCAGGTGTCCATCATGCACGGTAACGAGGGGCTTCCTCTTTCCGCCCGGAGGGCTGCCTCACGTTGGCTTGCCGATCTGGCTCCCTAGCCTCGGCTCGAGACCTCTGAATGGAGGGCAGTGGAGCGGGTTGGCTTATAGGGGGAGGAGGCATACCCGACCTTAAGCCGTCAAAACAAAGCCCCCTTCCGAGGAAAGCCTCGGAAGGGGGACTTCGAATCGGTCGACATTATGCGAGCGCGGCAGCGAGGGGGGAATCAACGTCCAAGAACCCCTGCAACTGTCGAATCCGCGTCGGATGACGCATTTTCCGAAGCGCCTTGGCCTCGATTTGTCGAATGCGCTCACGGGTCACTTTGAACTCGCGGCCCACCTCCTCGAGGGTGCGACTGAACCCATCTTTTAGGCCGAAACGCTGCTCAAGAACGTGTCGTTCCCGGTCCGTAAGTGTATCGAGCACATCTTTGATTTTCTCTTTCAAAATCGCGATTGCTGCCATGTCACTGGGGACCTCCGCGGTCGTGTCCTGAATGAAGTCGCCGAAGCTTGTGTCGTCGCTATCGCCAACAGGGCTCTGCAACGAGATGGGTTGCTGGGCCATCTTCAGCACCGCGCGGACGCGGTCCACCTGCATGTGAATCTCTTCAGCAACCTCCTCGGGAGTCGGTTCACGCCCGAAATCTTGGACCAATTGCTTCTGCACGCGCATCAGCTTGTTGATGGTTTCGATCATGTGGACCGGGATACGAATGGTACGAGCCTGATCTGCGATTGACCGCGTGATGGCCTGACGAATCCACCAAGTCGCATAAGTGGAGAACTTGTAGCCGCGCCGATACTCAAACTTTTCGACCGCCTTCATGAGGCCCATATTGCCTTCCTGGATAAGGTCCAAAAACGACAGGCCGCGGTTCGTGTACTTTTTCGCGATGGAAATCACGAGACGCAGATTGGCTTCCACCATCTCCGCCTTCGCCTTGAGTGCCTTGCGCGTCCAATCTTTCAGCTCTCGGAAATCTTTCGCGAACTCCTCCTCACTCATCCAGTTGGAGAGTTGAAGTTTCCTCAGCATCTCTTTGGCATCCACCTTGGTTGCGGGAACGCGGATAGGGGACACTCCAGGTAGGGATGGGTGAGCGACCGGAAGTTGGTGGATGCGCGTGTGGCCCGATGCTGACACATCCCGTGCCGCTTGAGTGATGGAGTTGAGGCTTTCCGCCAAATCCACCAGTTCTTCCGTTACCTTTTGTTTGAAGAAAAACTTCGGGTAGAGCTTCTGGATTTCTCCATGAATCTTCGTGAAATCTTTGTACGTTTTTGAATCTTTACCCTTCGCTCCGGCTGAGACGTAAGCTTTATAAAGCTTGTTCGCATCCGCTAAGGCAGTTTCCAGTGAAACTATCAACTTGGGTAGTCCCTTCAAATACTGATCTCGGCCCGCGATTTTTTTGTCCTGAATCACGCGATCGAAGCGCTCATTCGTCAGCACTCCTTTGCGGAGTTCGCTGTCTTCTGGGAGAAGTTTCCTCGCGATATCGAGGTGCGCCGCCGCAACAAACCCGTAACGGTTCACGTACCGCTGAACATTCAGTTCGGCGTCTTCGATGCGCTTGGAGATCTCTACTTCCTGTTCACGAGAAAGAAGAGGAACCTGCCCCATCTGCTTGAGGTACATTCGGACCGGATCGTCCAGAATGTCTGCGCGCTGGTCGGTCTTGTCCTCCTCCTCCGTTTCTTCCGAATCTTTTGGGCGTCCACCCTTCGAGTCCACATCCGAGGCCTCGATGACCTCGATGTTCATATCTCTTAGGACAATAAGGATACGCTCAAACTCATTCGGATCGACAGCAGCGTCGGGCAGCGAGTCATTGATATCATCGAACGTCAAGTAACCCTGTTCCTTGGAGAGACGGATGAGCTCCTTGAACTTCTCTTTCTCCGTAAACTCGATTTGGATGCCGCCTCGACCCTCTTCTTCATCTGTGCCACTCACTGCTGCGGTTGGCGCATTTTTTTTGGGTGCAACCTGCTTCGGCGAGAGCGGTGAGCCAGTCATCACCTCCGCAACGGACTGGGCCGTTTTTTTGGTGATGTCACCCTGACCTTCCTTCTGCGCGGTTAAAGCAGGCACTGGCGATGCCCCCGTTTTTGCCGTACCCGTTTTTGCTGCGATTACCGGCCGACTCGCCGATAGTTTCGAAGCTTTTCCGGTCGGCTGAGAAACAGGATTCGGGGATTGCTTTTTGGACGCAACCGCCTTCGGAGCGCTCTTTTTGTTTACGACAGGTGAAGGTTTCGCGGGAGAAATCGGCTTCTTCTTGGTTGCGGTTGCACTCTTCTTCGGCTTCTCACTTTTTTTCAGCGGCGATACTTTGGCCATACCTTATTTCTATCTCCAATAATATTAGTAAAACGTAAATCAAACACACATGACCGATGAAGTCATTTTGCCTTTGATTAGGGGATTTGCCTCAGTCTGGTCTGCAAGTCAACGATCTGCCCATGGATTCCAAGGGCTTCTTCGTGAGAAAGGTTGGGGGACCTTTGGCGATTGGAAAGTTGCCTAATCCGCGCTCTGAGGCGACGCTTTTGCAACTCGTTCCAACACGCCTGCGCGAGGTTCACCGGATCTGCAGGCAACGGGTCGTTTTGGACCTGTGACAACGCAGATTCGGCTTCGCTCGAGACCTTCGTGAGAAGCGTGACAAAAGAAGCAGTTTCCCCGCCACCAGCACAGGAATCGAGCAACTCAATTAGGGGAAACCCCGATGGATCGTTCTCAAGCAGTTCCCTCCAAGGAAGCTCCAAAATTAACAACCGAGCGTCTTGGTCGTTCAACACACAGCTCGCCAGCAAACGAAAGGTTGGATCTGCCAGAAACCCCCCAATGTCTCGATGGGCAGAATCCTCCTCGGGAGCGTCAGCGGTTGGGCTCGGCCCCAAATCTCGCGGCGACTCGCGGCGCGAGGACGTTTTCCGAGTCAGCAACGCTGTTTCGTCGCGGAGGTGTTGCTCATCCAGTTCAAGTTGAGTGGCTGCTTTCTTCAAATAAGCGTCGCGTTGAAATGGATCGGCAACCCATCCGAGCCACGTCGAAACCTTTCTGGCAATCGCCGCCCTGCCACGCGCACTTTGAAAATCAGGACTTTCTTTCAGGTTTGTGTACTGCTGGTCAAAGAAATCGGGGGCCGATTTCACAAGGTTAAGAAACATCTCTGGACCGTCGCGACGAATCATCGAGTCTGGGTCATCGCCCCGCGGCATCACCGCGAGCCTCACCCCAAGTCCCTGGGCGAGAAGTTCAGGGAGGGAACGCTCTGCAGCTTTTTGACCGGCGTCGTCCGAATCAAAACACAAAACCACTTCGTCGACGTACCTTTTGAGGAGCGACGCTTGACGGGAGGTGAACGCCGTACCCTGAGGCGCCGACACATTTCGGATGCCTGCCTCAAAAGCTGTGATGAGGTCAATTTGGCCCTCACAGATGATTGCGGACTTTGCATTGATGAGATCCCGTTTGGCCATATGGATTCCAAACAGGACGGCTCCTTTCGTGAAGACCAGAGTTTCTGGGCTGTTGACGTATTTGGCAGCGCGCGGATTTGCATCAAGCGTCCTGCCAGAGAAAGCGATGATCTCTCCCGTGTCGTTGCAAATCGGAAACATCACTCGGTTGCGGAATCGGTCGTAGAGGCTTTGGCCTCCGTCGTCCTTTGACGACGTGAGCCCAGATTCATTGATTTCGCGAGGAGTGAAGCCTTTGGCAATCAGGTGATTGAGGCAGAGGTCCCAGCCTTCAGGGGCAAACCCAATGCCCCAACGCCGGGCCACCTCACCGCTAATCCCGCGTCCCTTAAGGTACTCCCTTGCGCCCGCAGCCTCCTGCGATTTAAACAACTGCCTTTGAAAGAAAGCACCAGCAGCGGCATTCGCGGCAAGAATACGCTGTCGAGCTTGACGGTTGGCGGCTTCCTCTCCCGTAGACTCGCTCTCTTCAATCCGGAGGCCGCTTCGTTCAGCGAGCCGTCGGACCGCAGTCGGAAAGTCAAGATGCTCATATTCCATCAGGAACCGAAAGACGCCCCCCCCAACGCCGCATCCGAAACACTTGAAGATTTGCCGAGACGGATTGACCGAGAACGAAGGAGTTTTCTCGTTATGGAAAGGGCATCTGGCCTTAAACACTGCGCCCGCGCGCTTCAGGGGGAAGTAAGACGAGATGACATCAACGATGTCCACTGAAGATGCGACGCGCTCGATGGTGTCCTGAGAGAACATGGCGTTTTATCGAGGCTTTACGGTGTCGTGCTCCCGTCAGAAACAAGGATTTTGTCAAACCTGTCCCGAAACGTTCGTGCTTCGGTCGCATCCAAGGAAATTTGATGGCGAAGTGCCTCGAGGGAGGTGAATCGCTGCTCGTCGCGGATTTTATGAACGGGGACGAAACGCAGCGTGCGTCCGTAGAGATCCTGTTCACGATCAATAAGATGGGCTTCGAGCAGGACTCGGTTGTCTTCAGTGCCTAGTGAGGGACGTGTTCCAAGATTGCAGAGAGACCACACCGGTTGACCTGCTTCCCATTGAGCCCAGCCTGCGTAAACGCCGTTCGGAGGGAGACATTCCTGATCGGGGTAGAAGTTTGCGGTGGGGAATCCCCACTGACGAGCCAGTTTTCTGCCGGCGATGACAGTTCCCGAGATTTCGAAGCCTCGACCAAGCAGTGTCGGAATCGTACCGAAAGCAGCCTCTCTCACGAGGTCTCGAATCCAGGAACTGCTGATGACCCTGCCGAGATGCATCACGGGAGGCACACCCACCACGACGCACCCGTCGGCCGCTGAGAGGCTGGCTAGTTGGACTAAATCACCGCTCCTCCCAACGCCGAAACGCCAGTTCTGACCGGCAAAAATACCGAGAAGCTTTCCCAGAATGGATTTTTTGAGAAGCGACCAGAACGCACTCGCCGAATGTCTCGCGAGATCTTCCGAGAAGGGGAGCACAATCACCCCATCGCAGCCTGCCTTCCGAAGAAGTGAAATGCGTGCATCGAGCGACTGCAGCAGAGGCTGAGGCGATGTAGGACGAACAATCCGGGTGGGGTGAGGATCAAAGGTTAGAGCCAGAACGCGACCGCCAGTTGTTCCTGAGATAAAACGACGTGCCGCGCCGATGATGGCCTCGTGCCCGCGATGAACCCCGTCGAACACGCCAAGACAGAGTGCGATCGGGGGATTTGCGGGACTGTCTGCCGGCATAGAGCGAAAAGGTTCATGCGCCACGCATTCGCGAAATGGTAGCCAAATCAAGGATTTGAGCGCGCGCTTCCCCCGTTGTCATTTCCTCGAAACGATTCAGATGCGTTGCATGGGAAACGGCGAAGCGCCCCGATTTCGTCCTTCGTAACGCAGTTAAATGCGCGCCGCATCCGAGATGTTCCCCGATATCGTGTGCATAGGTGCGAACATAAAATCCTTTGCTGCAGACGACTCTGAACTCAATGTCGGGAGGATTTGATGAAAGAATTTCGTGCGTGAACACATGCACAAAGCGCGGTTCCCGCTCCACGGTCTTTCCTTGGCGAGCCAGCTTGTACAAAGGAACGCCGTCTTTCTTGATTGCTGAAACCATCGGCGGCGTTTGGTAAAAATCTCCGTGGAACTTCTTGAATGCGACATCGAGATCGTCCGGGAGAAGTAGGGGCACGGGGCGCTCCTCAATCACTTCACCATCCGCATCCTGGCTGTCTGTAGTAACGCCCAGTCGCATCGAACCGAAATACTCCTTATCCTCGGCCATGAGTAGGTCTTGAATCTTCGTGCCCTTTCCAACGACCACGATGAGGAGGCCTGTGGCCATGGGATCAAGAGTGCCGCAGTGGCCAACCTTTTTTGTCTGAAGCTTTCTGCGAACGACCGCAACGACATCATGCGAAGTCATCTGCTGGGGTTTGTCGATGAGGAGAACCCCATCCAGTGAGTCAGTTAACATCTCGAACAGTAGGTTAAGCGAGGGCCTCTTCCAGTGCTCGAACGACCGTTCTCCGCACTGAGCTTAGTTCTCCTGCAATGCGAGCACCCGCAGCCATCTTGTGACCGCCCCCACCAAAACAGGAGGCCACATCACAGACATTCAGGTTCTCGTCTTTGGAGCGGAGGCTGACTCGAATCATTCCATCGGGTAGTTCCTCAAAGAATGCCGCACCAACAACCCCCTCAATCCCTCTGGCGGTTTCCACAAACCCCTCGGTGTCATCCGGCTCGGCTTTGGAATCTGCAATATCCTGAAGTGTAACGCTTAAGTGCGCAACTCGGCCACCAGCCGTGAACTCTAAACCCGCGAATGCCCGCCGCTGGAGTTCGATGCGCTTCCGCGAAACCGAATCGTATACGCGGGTCGACACGTCTGCCACATTCACACCTGCCTTTATCAACTTCGCGGCTACCGCGAAAGTCTTCGCACCTTTGTCGACACCTTGAAGATACTGAAAAGAACCAGTGTCCGTGGAGATCGCAACGAAAAGGTTCACCGCAATGTCGGCGGTAATCGGCCAGTCATTTGCGGCGAATAGGTCATGAAGCACCTCACCAGTAGCTGGTACAGTCGCGTCCACGTGGCACATGGTGCCAAAACGATCGTTCGAAATATGGTGATCGAGGTTTACCCAGTCCTTGAAGGAGCCGATGGCCTGAATCGTTCGTGCGCCACAGCGATTCCGCACAGAGGTATCCAACGAAACCACGCAGTCGAATGCGTGCGGATTTGACGGGGAGGGGCGCAAGTGTTCGCTTCCGGGTAGGAAAGCAAACCGAGGAAGCAAACCGTCCTCATTCCAGAGCGTTACGCTTTTTCCCAGTTCTTTGAGCATTAACGCCATGGCAATTGCGGAGCCGTACGCATCGCCATCCGGTCTGATATGGCTGATGACCAAAAAGTTTGAATGACCGAGGAGACATCTTCCGATGTCTCGGTAACTCACATTTTCCGCGCAGGTCATCTATCCTCCAAGTTTTCAGGTTCAACTGTGTCCAACCCTTCCTTTCTGGGAAGCAGGTCGAGTTCACTCATGATGTTGATGACCCGAGTTCCGCGGACTACAGACTCGTCCAGTTTGAAGTGGATTTGAGGGGTGTACTTCAGGATAACTCGTTTTGAAAGAAGGTATTGAAGGTGACTGCGTGCACCAGCGAGTTTTGAAATCGACGTTTTGGATGCTTTTTCGTTACCGATGAATGAGACATACACATGAGCATGTTTCAGGTCGGGAGTCACATCGACCTGATGAATCGTGAGGAGGGCATCTGGAAAATGAATCTCCCGGTTAATAATCTCGCCGAGTTCCCTTTGAATCAGCTCGTTAACTCGCTCAAGCCTGTGTTTACCCATGGTGACCCTTTGGAAGCGGAGGAGGGGGGCTTATAGCTTCTGGGCTACCTTTTCGAGTTGGTAGCACTCAATGACGTCACCGACCTCATAGTCGTCAAAATCACCGAGACGAATGCCACATTCGAAGCCGATTTTGACTTCCTTGACGTCCTCCTGGAATCGTCGGAGGGTGCCGATTCCGCCGTCGTAGATCGGTTGACGACCACGTAACACGCGGGCACGCCCTGAACGGAGGATACGTCCGTCGGTAACGTAGCATCCGGCCACCACGCCTTTTGAGAGATCGAATACACGCCTGACCTCGGCATGCCCGAGGGCGCTCTCGCGCGTGACTGGGTCAAGGAGGCCGGCCATCGCTTCCTTCACCTGATCGAGAAGCTCGTAAATGATCGAGTAGAGCTTGATTTGAACCCCTTCGCGTTTTGCCGTCGCTGCAGCAGAGTTCTCTACCTTCACATTGAACCCAATGATGACTCCGCCTGCGGCAGCCGCGAGCAGAACGTCATTCTCGGAGATTGGCCCCACTGCCTGATGAATCACCTCCGTATCAACCTTGCTGCTCTTGATCTCTCTGACGGATGAGCAGATGGCTTCAAGGGAACCTTGAACATCAGACTTAACGACGAGTTTGAGAACCTTTTTCTGGCCGTCAGCCATGCTTGCGAAAAGATTCTCAAGGGTCGGACGGGCTGGGGCAGTGAGCTTTGAAGCGCGCAAAGCGCCCAAGCGGTCCTGACTGAGCTGATTTGCCGCACGTTCCGACTCCATCACCACGAGGTCGTCGCCCGCATTGGGCAGGCCCGATAGCCCGATCACTTTGGCGGGAGTGGATGGTCCTGCGGACTTCATCGGCTTACCATGCTCGTCTAGCAGGGCTTTGATTTTGCCATGATAACTACCGCAAATCACGGGTGTTCCGGCTTTAAGCGTTCCCGTGCGAACAATCACGGTCGCGGCAGGCCCGCGCCCTTGCTCAAACTGCGCCTCGATCACAGTTGCTCGGGCGACACCGCCGGAAGTGGCCTTCAGTTCAGACACCTCTGCGACCAACAGAATGCTCTCGAGAAGCTTGTCGATACCCTGATTTTTAATCGCGGAAACCGGAACACAGATGGTGTCGCCGCCCCAGTCCTCTGGGGCGAGGCCTTTCTCTTGGAGTTGCGCTTTGACGCGGTCTGGGTTTGCGCCAGCGGTATCCATTTTTGTGATCGCCACAATAATCTGAACCTTCGCGTTTTTCGCATGCGAGATTGCCTCCAGCGTTTGAGGCATCAGCCCGTCGTCAGCTGCAACCACGAGAACCACGATGTCGGTGACATTCGCTCCGCGCGCACGCATCGCCGAGAAGGCTGCGTGGCCGGGAGTATCCAAGAAAGTAATGTGCTGCCCGCCCTTCTCCACCGAATAGGCACCGATGTGCTGAGTGATTCCACCTGCCTCACCCGCCGCGACACGTGCTTTTCGGATGGTGTCCATCAACGTCGTTTTGCCGTGGTCGACGTGTCCCATAAAGGTGACAATCGGGGCGCGCAGCTTCAGTTCATCCTTTTTGGGAGGTTCGACCTCTTTTGGCGGTTCAACCACCTTTTCCTCCACCTTGTGAATCCCGGCACCTTTTTCACGACGTTCGCGCTCGAACTTGAATCCGTGGAGCTTGCAAACCTGAGATGCGGCCTCCGCATCAACCGAGCTGTTGATGCTCGCAAAGATGTTTAGGCTCATCAAATCACGAATGATTTCAAACGGGCGTAAACTTAGTGCGGCTGCCAAATCCTTCACTCCAACTGGCGCTTTCAGGTGAATCGTTTTATCGTCCCCCGGTTCTGTAACAGGAACTTGATCGGAGTCTTGAGATGGTGATGGTTCGACGGGAGGCGGTTCCGCCGTCACAGGGGCCTCAATAGCGGCAGGTGCTGTGCGTTGAACCTCGGGCTCCAGAATCCGCGAAATGGGAGGTAGAACGCGCGGAGCGTCCTCCGGCTTCGTCGTCCGCTTCCGAAGGGTTTTTGGCTTCTCGTCAATGAGTGAAACCGCTTCCTTCGGGGGAGGGGGCGGTGCTGGAGCGGCCTTTGGCGCGGGCTTCGGCGGCTCCGGACGCGCCGCGGTGATTGGTTTGAACGCTGAACGGACAGCGGAATCTCCCGACCCGCTCGAGCCGGCACCTTCCTTAGCAGACTTACGGGCTGTTTTTTTTGCACTTGCCTCGGGGCTATTTTCGCCGGGCGATGAAGAGGAACGGGTAGGAGGCATTCAGTTTTTGATTGGAATTTCTCTGGGGAAACGAGGGGAGGCGATGGAATCGGAAATCAGTTCAGAGACGCTATTTGAGCTTTCGTGTTCAGGCTCTCGCTGCTGAGGCTTTCGCTGCTTCCAGAATTTGATTGGCCATCTCTGGCGAGCAACCGATCGCTCCGACGATGTCGTCGGCGGTGCAGTCAACGATGAGCTCCGGTGAGTTCATACCCACCGATACGAGCGAAACCGCTACGTCCCTTGGGACGCGCAATGCTGAACTCAGGGTTTGCGCCGCATCCCCCATCTTTGACTCAAGTTTTTCACGCTCTGTTGCCTCGCGGTCGACCCCATCGATCGAAACCTCCCAACCAATCAGTCGAGAAGTCAGTCGAGCGTTCTGGCCGCGTCGCCCGATGGCAAGCGAGAGTTGGTCCGCGTCGACTTTCACAAAAACATGTTTCCGTGCCTCGTCTAAGGTGAGCGTCTTCACCTTGGCCGGACGGAGTGCCTCAAGGACAAGCTCCCGAGTGTCTTGGGTCCATCGAATGATATCGACCTTTTCGTTATTGAGTTCACGGACGATATTTTTGACTCGTGCTCCTCGCATCCCGACACAGGCACCCACGGGATCAACTTTTTCGTTTGCACTGAAGACCGCAATTTTAGTCCGGTGGCCGGCTTCTCTGGCGATGGATTTGATTTCAACCGTGCGGTCTGCGATTTCAGCCACCTCGGTTTCAAACAACCTGCGCACAAAGTTGGGATGGCTTCTTGAGAGAATGATTTCCGGCCCGCGGATGCCATTTTCTACGGCCACGACGTAGGCTCTGATTCGATCTCCTAGGTTGTATTCCTCTGTGGGCACACGTTCGCGGTTGGGCATGACACCCTCAAACTTTCCGAGATCAAGAATCACATCCGAACGGTCGAATCGCTTGACGGTTCCGGTGACGATGTCCCCCGTACGATCCCGGAACTCATCCACAATCATCTCTTTCTCAGCTTGTCGAATCCGCTGCATGATGGCTTGGCGAGCGGTTTGGGCAGCGATACGGCCAAAGTCCTTTGGGGTAACGGGTACGTCTAGTTCATCTCCCAACTTCGCATCTGCCTTTAGAATAACCGCCTGGGCGAGGGGATACTCGTCCTGAGGATTGGAAACGCGTTCAACAACAACAAGCTTTGCGATTGCGCGAATGTCACCAGATCGGGGATCAATCTCCACGCGAAGCTCCCGTGCAGGGCCGACTGCCTTCCGAGCGGCGGTGAGAAGCGCGCTGTTAATGGCCTCAAGGAGCACCTCACGCTTGATCCCTTTATCGCGTTCGAAGAAGTCCAGTCCGGCAAGGATCTCGTTGTTCATAGTTCTGGTTGGCGTTGGGTTGTTAAAACTGGCTCGAACGCAGGTGGTCCCGTGCTCTGAGCGGTTGTGGCCGGAGAAAAAAAAAGTGGGGTGTAACCCCCACTTCGAAGAAAATCTATCGGCCGGAGTGTTAGAGTTCCATCTGAGCGCCGAAGGGTCAAGCCCTGATGGAACTCCGGTAGGATTTTTTCTTAATGTCCCTGACCGGGCGCGTGCTTCTGCGGCAGAGACTCCTTGTTGTGTCGTTCACACGCTGGGGAGACGAAAAGCACGCACACGAGGGCGGCAAGGCTGATGGTACGTTTCATGGGGTTAGTTTATTCTTGGGATTCAGATTCGAGGTCAAGCCCTTCGAGCGTTTCCTCCGCCTCCTCGCCGACAACCGGCGCGATCGCTTGGATTTTCTCGCCGGGACGGAGCACCATGAGTTTCACTCCCATTGTGTTCCTGCTCAGTTCTCGGATTTCAGAAATTCGAGTTCTAATGGCCTGTCCCTTATTGGTGATCAACATTAGCTCGTCGCTATCTTTCACCGTAAGGGCACCTGCGATGGCTGAGTTCTTTTCACCGAGCTTCATCGTGATGATTCCTTTCCCGCCGCGGGTTTGTACGCGGTAGTCGTCGAACGGGGTTCTCTTGCCGACGGCGTTCTCGCTGACCACTAGGAGTGTGGAACTGCGATCCACGACCGCAGCTGCCACCACTTCATCGTCCGTGCACAACTCGATTCCTTTGACTCCAATCGTAGCGCGTCCCCGGACCATCATATCGCTCTCGTTGAAGCGAATGCTCATCCCATAGCGCGTGATGAGAACCATATCGTCATCACCATTGGTTAACTTGACGTCAATCAGTCGGTCGCCCTCCTCCACTCGAATCGCGATCATTCCGTTTTTCCGGATGTTCTTGAACTCGGACAGGCTTGATTTCTTCACGATACCAGACTTGTTCGCGAAAACCACGAACAGCGTTTCAGCGAAGGTTTCCTCAGCCGTCTTTCGCCCTTGGATTCGAAGAGTAGCCGCAATCTTTTCCTCTGGCTGTAGTTGTAGAAGGTTTGCTATGGAGCGTCCCTTCGACGTCCGTCCCATCTCGGGGATTTCAAACACTCGCTCAATGTAGCATCGCCCGTTCTGGGTGAAGAACATGAGGTAATCATGCGTGTTGGCGGTGAAGAGATGTTCAACAAAGTCGTTATCCTCCTCCGTGACTCCCTCCCGAGTCTGCATCCCTTTCTTGCCTCGGCCCCCACGTCGTTGGGCACGGTAGGAGCTGACCGCGGTCCGCTTGATGAACCCGTTGTGCGTGATGGTGATCATCGTTCCCTCATTGGCGATGAGGTCTTCGATGCTGATTTCTCCCTCATCCGGAACAATCTTTGTCAATCGATCTGAACCGTAACGAGCCTTGATGTCTCGCAACTCCTTTTTGATGATAGACATGACTCGAGACTCCTTCGCGAGGATGTCCAACAAGTCCTTGATCGTTTCAAGAAGTTCCGCGTACTCATTGACAATGCTCTCGCGTTCCAACCCCGTCAGTTGGTAGAGGCGCAGGTCGAGGATGGAATTCACCTGACGCTCGGTGAAGCGGTAATGACCATCGACGATTCGTGACTCTGAGCGGATGAGAACGCCGATTTTTTCGACAGCCGCGCGAGTCCACTTGAGCGCCATGAGCTTGGTTCTCGCGTCGTCGCGGTCCTTGGAATCGCGGATGATTTTGATGAAGTCATCGAGATTTGCTAGCGCGATGAGGAACCCCTCGAGCTTTTCAGCGAGCTCCTCAGCTTGGCGGAGGAGGAATCGGGTGCGTCGCAAAATCACCTCACGGCGATGCTCAATATAGCAACCGATCGCATCTTTAAGTGAGAGAAGCTTGGGACGACCATGGTCAATCGCCAGCATCGACACCGAGAAGGTCGTTTCGAGGGCCGTATGCTTGTAAAGATTGTTGATGACCAACTTTGGGTTCCCATCGCGCTTCAGCTCGATTACCACTCGGGTTTCCTCGGTCGACTCATCGCGTACTGCACTGATGTCAGTGAGCACTTTGTCATTTACGAGGTCGGCGATGCGTTTAATTAGCTCGGCTCGGTTTACTCCGTAAGGAATTTCCGTGAGGATGACCGCTTCGCGGTTTCCTTTCATTTCCTCGACACATGCTGTTCCGCGAACGCGAACGGATCCTTTACCCGTCTCGAAGTACTGCTTAATCGGTGCCGTCCCGCAAATCGAACAACCTGTTGGGAAATCAGGTCCTTTCACATACGCCATCAGACCTGCGATCGTGATGTCTGGGTCATCGATTTGCGCACAGATGGCGTCGATGATTTCGTTCAGATTATGTGGCGGGATGTTGGTCGCCATCCCGACTGCGATACCGGTGCCACCATTGACCAACAAGTTGGGCCAACTGGCAGGAAGGACGGTGGGCTCCATCCGAGTCTCGTCGTAGTTTGAGACGAAATCCACGGTGTCCTTGTCCATATCCTCCATGAGCGAGGCGCCCAAGTGACGCAGCCGAGCCTCGGTGTACCGCATGGACGCTGGCGGATCCCCTTCGACGGAGCCGAAGTTGCCTTGTCCTTCGATGAGCATTTCCCGCATCGCCCATGGCTGTGCCATGTGGACAAGGGTGGGGTAGATTGCCTGGTCGCCGTGGGGGTG
The DNA here is from genome assembly GCA_044347165.1 of Chthoniobacteraceae bacterium. GTDB lineage: Bacteria > Verrucomicrobiota > Verrucomicrobiia > Chthoniobacterales > Chthoniobacteraceae > JBEEPE01. Next base: position 16,806 of record JBIIXW010000008.1, on the reverse strand, counting down.
ATAGTTACCCATGGTTTCCCCGACGATTTTCGCGCACTTCAGGTGCTTTCGGTTGGGCATGACGCCCAGTTCGGACATCGCGAAAAGAATACGTCGTTGGGAGGGTTTCAGACCGTCGCGCGCGTCTGGAAGTGCGCGGGAGATAATGACGGACATGGAGTAATCCAAAAACGATTTGGACATCTCCTCCGCCACGTTCACCTTTTCGACTTTTTCGTTCTGATTATACATCTTCGTTCGGAAAGTTCAGGTTCGAGGGATTTTAGACGTCGAGGTTTCGCACGTTAAGCGCGTTGTCTTCAATGAATTGGCGTCTAGGCTCCACAATATCCCCCATGAGAACAGTAAACATCTTGTCGGCCTCGAGAGCGTTGGTTTCGTTGAGATCGACCTTCAATAAACGGCGTTTCTCCGGATTCATGGTCGTTTCAAAGAGCTCTTTAGCATTCATTTCACCGAGACCCTTGAATCGCTGAATGGTCATCCCTTTGCGCCCAATCTCGATTACCTTTTGGAGGATTTCGGGGATTGTGAAGAGGGGGTGCGTCGTGGCTTTCTCGCCGTCGCCCTCGACGATTTCAAACAGGGGTTGGTCACTGTTGCTGAAGTGCTCGAGCTTCAATCCCTTCTTGCTGAGCTCTGCCAAAATCTTTTCTGCTGGGGCAGCCTCGTGCAGTTCGACCAATCGGCCACGCCGACGGGGGCCGTCATTCTTACGCGTTGCTTTCTGTGGTGCTTGGGTTTCAGGCACTGCTTCGACGGGCTCAGCTCCTTCGACGGGAGCGGGTTGCTCGATTTCGAAAAGACCGAGGTCTTGGTTCGCGAGATGGAATTCTCGGACCTGGGTCTCGTTTGAGAAATATCTCACCGTTTCGTTATTTCCCTCGCGAACGCGCACCAAATAGGTCGGAAGTGCTCCCGTGTCAGGATTCCGGTGATTCAGTAGTTGTTCAAAATCGCCTCCGTGACGACGAACCGCATCACTGTATTTGGCAAGCTTTTCGAGGGAAGAGAGGATTTCCGACAGCTGGCTGGAGTTAAACGTGCGATTGTCTGCGAGATTCTTGAGTTTTACTTCGTCTGCTCCGAGCGAAATGAGGATTCGGTTGAGCTGAATGTCATCATCAACGTACTCCTCGCGCTTTTTCCGCTTCATTTTGTAAAGGGGAGGGCAAGCGATGTAGATTTTCCCTGAACGGACCAGTTCAGGCATCTGTCGATAAAAGAAGGTTAGCAACAACGTCCGAATGTGAGATCCATCAACGTCCGCATCGGTCATGATGATGATTCGTCCATAGCGCAACTTCGCCATGTTGAACGAACCTTCTTGGTCGCCGCCTCCGATTCCGGTGCCGATGGCCGTAATCATGGTTTGGATTTCCTGATTTTGGAGGACTTTGTCCAAACGCGCTTTCTCAACGTTGATGAGTTTGCCGCGAATCGGGAGGATGGCTTGGAAACGACGGTCGCGACCTTGCTTGGCTGAACCGCCTGCCGAATCACCCTCGACAATGTACAGCTCGGTCAGGTCTGGATCCCGTTCCGAGCAGTCTGCGAGCTTGCCGGGAAGGCCGCCCCCCGTCAGCGCACTCTTCCGGACCGTTTCGCGCGCTTTTCTCGCCGCTTCGCGTGCACGCGCAGCCATCAACCCTTTCTCAACGACCTTCTTCGCAATCTGCGGGTTTTGGTCAAAGAAGGTCATCAGACCTTCATAGGTGATTGAACTGACGATGCCTTCCACCTCGGGGGTGACTAACTTCACCTTTGTCTGTGATTCAAATCCGGGGTTCGGGTGCTTGATGGCCAACACAACCGTCAACCCCTCGCGAACATCGTCACCGCTGATGGAAGGGTCTTTCTCCTTCAGCAGGTTATTACCCTTTGCGTATTGGTTGATCGCCCGCGTGAGTGCGGTCCTGAACCCCGTTGAATGGGTCCCTCCATCCGGGTTGGGAATAGCGTTCGTGAAGCAAAGGATTTGGTCGGAGTAGCTGTCGTTATACTGAAGGACCACATCGACGTACATGTCGTCCTCAATTTCTTGCTGGTCCTTATTTTTGAACTTCACCTTCCGGCGGCCCGCGAGAACAATCGGTTTCGGGTGCAGCAGCTCTTTGTTTTCACCCAACTGGCGGACAAACTCTTCGATCCCATCTCGGTAGAGGTAGTTTTCCTTCCGCGTTTCGTCACCGCGTTCGTCCGTGAGCGTGATTTCCAGTCCCGGATTGAGAAATGCCAGTTCACGGAGTCGCGCGGCTAGTTTGGGAAACTGAAACTCCGTCGTGATGGTGAAGATCGTCGGGTCAGGGAGGAATGTGATGAGCGTCCCCGTATTCTTCTTGTTTTTGACCTCCCCAATCACCGTCAGTTTCTGCGTCGTCTGACCACGTGCGAACGCCATGTGGTAAACTTGGCCGTCGCGGGTGACTTCCACCTTGAACCAGTCAGAGAGAGCATTCACGCACTTCGCTCCGACCCCGTGCAACCCTCCCGAGTACTTATACGCGCCCTGACCAAACTTTCCGCCCGCATGAAGGTTGGTCAAAACCAACTCGAGAGCTGGGATTTGAAACTTCGGATGAATGTCGACCGGGATGCCTCGTCCGTTGTCCCGAAGGGAGCACGATCCATCCACGTGGAGCGTGACCTCAATGCGGGTGCAATGGCCAGCCAGGTGCTCGTCGATTGAGTTGTCGAGAACCTCGAAAACGCAGTGATGGAGACCGCGTTCATCGGTTGGCCCGATGTACATGCCAGGACGCTGGCGCACACCTGCAAGTCCCTCGAGCTTATCGATTTTTGAGGCGTCGTACTTCTGCTCTACGACCGGAGCGGTCGTCATCTGTTCAGCGGGATCGGACATAGGTAGAAAGGTGAGGGTCGGTAGCAACGTTCTCCGACATTGAAAATCAGTTAGCAAACATACCTGCCCCCCCCTGCAGAACAACCCAAATCCCCAAAAACCACAACCTGAGGTGGACTGGCGAATCTGCAGGCACCACCTATTGTGGGTTAGTTCGATGCGAAGAACCAGCGGCAGATCCAGACAGAGGCCAGCACAGCCGTAAGATCTGCAATCAGACCCGCGGGAAGTGCTTGGCGCCCCCGCTGAATGTTTACGCTCCCGAAGTAGACGGAGAGCACGTAGAGAGTTGTTTCGGTGCTTCCGTAGATGGTCGCTGCCGTGCGGGAGATGAGAGAGTCCGCGCCGAACTTGGTCACAACTTCAGTGAAAAGTCCGGTTGTAGCACTGCCGCTCAGCGGGCGGACGAGCGACATGGGAAGCAGTTCGGGTGACATTCCGATTTGGGCGAGCAGGGGAGCGAATGCCTTCGAAAGTGCATCAATCCCACCTGCCTCTCGAAACATTCTGACGGCGACCAAAATGGCTACCAGATAGGGGATGATGCGTTTGACCGTGTCGAACCCCTCCTTTGCTCCGTCAACAAACTGCTCGTAAACTTTTACCCCCCTGCCGGTTGCGTAGACTGGAAACAGAAGGAGCAACGCGGGCAACGCCGTCGAAGCGATCCCTTTAAGGGTCCGGATGGCCAACCCTCCTTCCTCTGCGTTTCCACTTCCCGAAAGAGCGAGGCTCGAGGGGAGCACCCCTGGAAAAACTCGGGAGAGAAACGACAGCAGAAGGAGGAGTGTAAGGAGAACAAGAACCAGTTGCCAGCGTGGGGAGAGCGGCGGCAACTCCCGAGGCTGAGCTTGTGACGCTTCTGACTCAGTCGGGCAACTCTCGGCTTCCGCCCCCGACAAGGCTCGCAAAGGAAAAAAGGGGGCGAGGAGCTTGGCGGCGACGATGCCAGCGCCGAAAGCGAGGAGCGAGACCACCAGCGAGGGGCCCATTACGAGCGAGGGAGTTTTCGATCCGTTTGCGGCAAGGATGCTGATCGCGGTTGCGGGGATAATCTGAATCGACGCCGTGTTCACCGCTAAAAAGGTGCACATCGCATTCGAAGCCACGCCCTTCACAGGATTAAGGCCATCGAGTAACCGCATGGCTCTCAGCCCAAAAGGCGTTGCGGCATTCCCGAGACCAAGCATGTTGGCCGCCATATTGAGCGTGATGGCCCCAAGGGCGGGGTGCCCAGCGGGCACTTCGGGAAAAAGACGTCCGAGAATCGGTTTCAAACCCCGTGCCAAGGCGTCCACCACACCTGCTGCCTCGGCGATTCGCAGAAAGCCGAGCCAGAAACTGGTCAGGCCAATTAAGGGAATCGCCACCACAACCACCGCGTCCTTCGCTGCGGAGAAGACCGCGCCGGTCACCGACTCAACGGTGCCATTGATCAGCGCAAGAACCAGAGCGCCACAGAAAAGCGCAAGCCAGACAACATTCAGCATCCGTCAACGGGGGTCAAACCCATCAGAGGTCAACGGTTCGCCCAGTGCGAAAGCTTTCGTCTGCCGCAGCGACAATCCGCATCGACTGAACGGCATCATCCATATGATCACTGAGGTCGAGGTCTTTCTGAATCGCTTCCAAATAGAACGCCTGCTCGCGAAGGCAAAGCCCATCATGGTCAGGCTCATCGCCAGTGCTTACCCACTCGTCAGGTTGGGAAAGTTTGCCTGCCGCATCGGTGGCACTGTGGTGAAGCAGAATCGATTGCGTTTTTGAATGCGCATCGACGTTGGAACTCTGTCCTGCAGCGGCCGCATCCTTCGCGACAATCGATGCGCACCCCTTTGGACCGATCACGTCTTTGACGAAAAAAGCGGTCTCGGACATCATGGGGCCCCACCCGGCCTCGTACCAACCCACCGAACCGTCAGCGAAGGTGACCTGAAGTTGTCCGTAGTTGATTTGACCAGGCTGAATGTCATCGGCAAGACGCGCCCCGATACCAGACACGCGGATCGGTTTTGAGCGAGTCATTTGGCACATGACGTCGACGTAATGAACTCCGCAATCCACCACCGGCGAGCAGGATTTGAGCAGTGCCTTGTGGGTTTGCCACTCGGCACCGGATGACTGCTGGTTGAGGTTCATTCGCATTACGAGAGGTTTTCCGAGGCCGCGCGCGATATCGATGAAACGTACCCAACTCGGGTGATGCCGGAGGATATACCCGATGACGAGTTTACGTCCGTGGGCGCGGGCCGCCGCGACGATTTCCTGAGCTTCTGCAACGGTCTCAGCAAGCGGCTTTTCGATGAAAACATGCGCTCCGGCTGCAAGCGCCTTTTTTGCGTAGTCGGCGTGCGTGTCGGGGTAGGTGGAGATTGAAACGGCGTCGGGTTTTGTTGCACGGAGCGCTTCCTCGTAGTCAGAGAAAAGCGCATGTCCGCCTCCCAGTTCTTCGTTGAGCGCCGAGCGGGATGCTTCCGAGCGCGTGACAATCCCGCAGATTTCGAAGTCCGAAAGTTTTTTGTACGCCAGGGCATGAGACCGTCCCATGTGACCTGCACCCACGCAAAGGACTTTGATTCTGTTCGACATAAAATGAGGAGGTAGGCGGTGTTAGGGCTGGTTACTTTGTTCCTTCGGACGGAACCCAATCAGGAACATTGCGAGGATGACTCCCGCCATGACGGCTGGACCAATCCAGAACTGGTTCCATTGAGCCATGGTTTCACCGAACAATCCTTGATCCACGGACTGAGGAAGGTTGACCGAGAACATTTTCGTGAACTGTTCCCAGAATCCAAGTGGTTCTGCGCTCCGCGCACCTTTTATCGCTTCGACAAGAGCTCCATGTTTGGACACAGATTCGGCCATTTTTGGAAATGCCATCGAAAACCCGAAGTACATCCCGATGCCTTGTGTAAAGAACACCAGCATGGATTGGGCTTGGCTTCGAATTGCGGCAGGCGCGGTCTTATCGGTGTAAATGTACCCCGTGACAAAAAAGAAATCGTAACAGACTCCGTGGAGGGCTACTGCCAAGAAAATAGCCCACAGCGACGAGTTAGCGATTCCGGCTTGAGCGGTGGCGCCCCACGAGAACAAAAGGTAACGACCAATCCAAGCAAGCATACCGACGATGATCATCCACTTCACCCCGAGACGGCGGAAGAAGATCGGCATCATCACCATGAAGAAAATCTCGGACATTTGACCGATGGTCATGGTCGCCGCGGGTTGCTCAAATCCGAGGCCGGTGAGGAAGTCTCCGGTGATGCCGTAGTAGTAGGCCAGCGGGATGCAAATGAGCGTGGAGCACACCATGAAGACCGCAAAATCAACCCGCTTAAACAGGCTGAATGCGTCCACCATGAACAGAGACCGAAGGTTAATCGGAGCACCTTTCGCCGGAGGAGGCGTGTGGGGCAAGAACAGGCAAAAAGCACTTAATGCGAGCGAGGTGCCCGCAGCGATGTAGAACATGTTCATGCTGTAGGATAGGCCCATTGCACCGTTGAGAAGCCCCGCAGCAATCCAACCGATGGTTCCCCAGACGCGAATAGAGGGATATTCGCTGGGATCTGGGATGTTCGAAAAGGCGATCGTGTTTGCGAGGCCGAGGGTCGGCATGTAGCAGAGCATGTGGCCCAAGAACAACCAACGCATCAGTGAAGGGTCATGCTCTGCTGCATAGGGGACTGCGGCGATGACGAGACCGCCGATGAGGAAGAGGGCGCTCATCACTTTCTCCGAGGCGAAAAAGCGATCTGCGATAAAACCGAGGAACAGAGGTGCGAAGATGGCTGCGAGCGGAGCGCTATTGTAGGCATGTCCGGCTTCGCCACCGAGTTTGTTCACGGTGAGACAAGCCCCCACGGTGGTGAACCAAGCGCCCCAGACAAAAAGCTGGATAAAGTTCATCACGCAGAGACGCGTTTTGATGGAAGAGTTCTGGGTGTTCATGGGGAGGGTTTTCAGCCAAAAGCGTGCTTGCTCTGCTAGGGATGAGAAAACGAAAAAGCCCCGGCATGACCGGGGCTTCTCAGGCCGGAAGGGAATTTAGTTCTTAATCAGGTTCACTGGAGACGGTTGTTGTCCCATCGCCATCGCCGCGTGTTGCGCGTCAGAGCAGGGGGCGTTAATCGGAACTCCCACTTGCTTTTCACTGGTTCCGACAAGGCCCTGCTTCAGCAAATACAGTTCGACCTCTTCGCCCGAAATGTCCGGCAACATCACGCCGTTCACTTCCACGCAGGGGCTCAGAGGTTGACCGCTCCGCTGCTCCATTTCCCAGCGGAAAGCTGGGTTCTTGATGATGTCTTTCTCCGTGTAAGTCAGGTCGTATTTTGCAAGGACGGCTCTCACTCCATTGCTCCAACCACACTGAGTTTTGAGCCACGCGGTAATCGTCGGTTTTTCCATAATCTTGGACTTATACGCGAATCGGCGCTCCCTGTCATTGACGGTGAACACTCCCGATCATCGGCCAACTCGGTGGAGTTTTGTCTCCGTTCGAATGTACAACGCGCCGTCGTCGGGAGTCGGCGAGGCGAGCGTCTTCTCGCCGAGGTCATTGCTGGCCAGCACCTCAAACTGTCGGGACGCTCGAACGATGGTGGTGAGCCCCGCCTCATTCAGAAAGTAAAGGCGGCCCTCGGCCATCACCGGCGATGCGGAATAGTTTCCGGGAATCCGTTCACTCCACACGGGTTCTCCGGTTTTTGCATCGGCGCAGGTGGCAATCCCAGCGTCTGACACCATGAACAGGAGACCGTCTGACAACACCATCGAAGGCGTATGTGGTGCGCCCTTTTTAACCGTCCAGTCCACGTGGGATTCTGTAACATCGCCTGATGCGCCAGTTGGTCGAATCGCGAGGGCGGATGCCGCATCGAACCCTGAACTGAGGTAAAGGCGTTCTCCATCGAAAACGGGTCGGGGAACGACGGAATAGCCCTCCCCGTAGTTCACCTTCCAAATTTCGCGACCGTCTGCCGGAGCGTAAGCGGCCACGAATCCGCTTCCCGGACTGATGATTTGAACTTGCCCGCCGGTCGTAATGATTTGAGGCGTTGAGAATGAGAAGTTTTTCTTTGCGTGCGTGTTGCGATCCTGCCGCCAAACCACTTTCCCCGAGGCGCGATCGAGAGCTGCGACGAAAGGATTCTCCTGACCGTCCGCACTAAACACGAGCAGGTTGCCAACGAGAGCAGGCGACCCTCCTGTCCCGTGCACGGGTTTGTATTTCAGGGATTCCTGTTTCCAGAGCACCTTGCCATCGTGACTGAGGGCGGCGGTACCCATGTGTCCGAAGTGCACGTACACCGCCGATTCGTCCACAATGGCCGTCGGACTGGCTGCCGTGTTCTTTTTGTGCATCCGCGTCGCATCGGCTGGTTCTGGGCTGAAGACGGGCGCGTTCCAAACGATCCGACCGCTTGTCGCATCAAGGCAGAGCGCATTGAGCGTGACAGCCCCGTCGGTTTCAACGGCGGAAGTGAGGTAAAGTCTACCCAAGTAGAGAGAAGGCGATGACCATCCTTTGCCGGGAATCTCGGTTGACCACCGAAGGTTTTCTCGTCCTTCCACTGACCACTTTAACGGGACGCCCTTTGCCGAAGTGATTCCGTTGCGATCCGGTCCTCGGAACTCTGGCCAATCAAGTGCGTACGACTGGATGCAGAGGAAAGGGGTGAAAGCGATGATTTTACCGAGCAACTGAAACGGCTTCATGATACCGCAGACCCAAGCAGCGTCCGTGCTCATCGGTGTCCGTTTGGTGTTTGCAAAATCACCGAGGGGTGTATGGTCTCCCGCTCTAGTTTTATGAACGTCGAACTCGAAAATTTACCCAGTTGTCAAGCGAGTCTCCGAGTGGAAGTCCCTGCCGAAAAGGTCGCGGAAATCCGGGAGGCGGTGGTCAAGGCCTTTGCGAAAGATGCCCGTTTGCCTGGGTTCCGTCCGGGGAAGGCCCCGAAGGGGATTGTTGAGAAGAAGTACTCGAAAGACATTCAAAGCGAGGTAGCGCAGCGTTTGGTGAATGCTGGAATTTCAGAAGCACAGGGCAAGACCGAGTTGGCGATTCTCGGGGTCTCAAACGTGGAACTCCCTGACGGAAAAGCCGGTGAAGCCGTGTCTTTCACCGCGACGCTGACGATGGAGCCTGAGTTTGACCTTCCGGACTACGACGGATTGGAAATCAAGGTTCCCTTTAGCCGCGAGGTTGAGGTGAACGTGGAGAAGGGGATCGATTATCTGCGCGAACAGATGTCCGAGTTTGCGGATGTGGATCCGGTTCGTGCTGCCTCGATGGAGGATTTCATCATTGTTGATTACACGGGCACTCTGGACGGGAAACCGGTTGATCAGGTGGTGCCAAAAGCTGGAAAAATCATTTCTGGTAACGAAGACTTTTGGATCCGCATGACGGGCGAAGCGTTCTTCCCAGGCTTCAGCAGCCAAATGGTGGGAGCAGAGATTGGCGACCGCCGGACGGTTACAGTGCAGGTTCCTTCGGATTTCCCGCTCACAGAACTGGCCGACAAGGAGCTGGTGTACGACGTCAAGCTGAAGGCAATCAAGAAGCAGGTACTTCCCGATGCGGACGATGCACTTGCTGCGCGCTTGTTGGGTGAGGGAAAAACGTTGGAGGACCTGAAGAACAACACCCGCGAGCGATTGGAGCAGGGTTTCGAGCAGCGCCGTCAATCGTTCGTTGTGGATGCTGCGATGAAGCAGTTGGTCGAAAAAGTGGAGTGTGAGTTGCCCGAGGGTTTGCTGAATCGCGAGATTCGCAATGTGATGACGCAGATTGTCCGTGAGAACATGTCTCGAGGGATCACTCAGGAGGCTTTAACCGAGAAAGAAACCGAGATTAAGGCGGCGGCGTCAAAAAGTGCCAAGGATCGATTAAAGTCACGGTTTCTCCTCAACCGTATCGCCAAGAAAGAGAAAATGGGCGTTTCCGAGCAGGAGGTCCTGTGGGCGTTGGCTCAAGTGGCGGATCAGAACGGCAAAGGCATCGAGCAGGTCATCAAGGAAGTGAAAAAGAACGATGGATTTGATGAAGTGCGGGAGCAAATCGTTCATCAGAAGGTGATGGCGCTCGTTGCCTCGAAAGCGAAGGTGACAGAGGAAGCCGAGTCGGCCTCCAGTTAGCCGGGTTTGGGCATCGGAGTTCGAAGAGTTTCCGCGCCCTCATTTTGTGTTAGTTTCCAAGTCGTCAAAAAATATGCTCAGACCTTTCGATTTTAGTTCAGCAATGGGGGTTGGCTCAGATTTCCCTTCGGTTCCGCACTCCAGCACCTATGTCCCCTATGTCGTAGAACAGACGGGGCGCGGTGAGCGATCCTACGACATCTACTCCAGGTTGTTGAAAGACCGGATTGTGTTCCTCGGAAGCGATGTTAACGACACGGTAGCCAACTCAATTATCGCGCAGATGTTATTCCTCCAGATGGAGGATCCGAAAAAGGATATCCACTTTTACATCAACTCTCCAGGAGGCTCTGTAACGGCGGGTCTGGCGATTTACGACACGATGCAGTTCATGAGCTGTGACGTGAATACGTACTGCATTGGCATGGCTGCCAGCATGGGGGCTGTCTTGCTGGCCGCGGGGACGAAGGGCAAACGGCATGCTCTGCCGAACTCGGACATCATGATCCATCAGGTGTCTGGGGGCGCCCGTGGGACAGCAAGTGACGTTGAGCGCACGGTGGAATTCATGTACCGGTTGAAGCGTCGCTTGGTACGTATTTTGGCACATCATACGGGCAAGTCCGACGAAGCCATCCTTCACGATTCCGACCGTGATTACTACATGACGGCTCAGGAAGCCAAGGACTACGGTCTTGTTGATGAGGTGGTTAAACTGCGCAAAGACGTCCCTGCGGGTACGAACCCCTCCGACAAGCCAAAGGCGGGCGAGGGGGATTCCGAACCAAAGAACGAACCAAAAGCCCAGTAACAAACGAGTCTTACCTCGCTCAATCTGCTCTCAAAACCTTCATTCAACTCAGTCCGACAAGGGTTGCTCTCAGCCTTTAAGCAGAGATGAATCCCGTCACACGACTCAAAGCGGCGACCGATTACCTATGGCCAGAACATCCAATTTAACGATGTGCAGTTTTTGCGGAAAGAGTCATTCCGAGGTGAGGAAGTTGATTGCTGGGCCAGGCGTTTACATCTGCGACAGCTGTATTACGGTCTGCAAAGGGATTCTGGATAAGGAGTTGAGCGAAGACACTCGAAAGCGCTCTCTCGACCTGAGGGTTCCCAAGCCTCAAGAGATTCGCAAACTCCTCGACTTGCATGTGATCGGGCAGGATCGGGCGAAGAAGGTGCTGTCGGTCGCGGTGCACAATCACTACAAACGCATTCTCAGCAACGCGGCCATGGGCAAGTCGAGCTCCGGAGCGCTGTCCTTCGGCGGCGCAGATGCAGGCTCAGCGGGTGGGGCGGTTTCCTTGGATGAGGTGGAAATCGACAAGAGCAACATTTTGCTGATTGGCCCCACAGGGTCAGGCAAAACGCTCTTGGCGCGTACGCTCGCCAAAGCGTTGGACGTTCCGTTCTGCATTGCGGATGCGACCACGCTGACAGAGGCCGGTTACGTGGGTGAGGATGTCGAAAACATCATTCTCCGTCTCCTCCAGGCGGCGGAGTACGACGTGAAGAGGGCGGAGATTGGAATCGTTTACATCGACGAAATCGACAAGATTGGCCGCAAAACGGAGAACGTGTCGATTACGCGAGACGTGAGTGGGGAAGGGGTACAACAAGCACTTTTGAAGATTCTCGAAGGGACAGTCTGTAATGTTCCTCCGCAGGGGGGACGTAAACATCCGCATCAGGAATACATCCAAGTCAGCACCGACAAGATTCTGTTTATCTGCGGCGGAGCGTTTGTGGGGTTAGACAAAATTATCGAAAAGCGGCGTGGCAGAAACGTGATGGGATTTGGCGCACCGGAGGCGGAGGTGGTGAAGGATGGCGCCGATGTACCGCAAAGTGAGATATTACGGCACACGGAGCCAGAAGACTTACTGAGTTTCGGGATGATTCCAGAGTTTGTTGGACGTTTACCCGTGGTCGCAGCACTCGACCCTCTGTCTGAAGATGACATGGTGAGCATCCTCTCGGACACGAAGAACGCGATGGTGAAGCAGTACACCAAACTGCTAGCGATGGAGGGAGTGAGCCTGAACATCACCAAGGACGCGCTCCGAGCCATGGCAGAGCACGCGGCGAAAAAAGGTACGGGGGCCCGCGCTCTTCGCTCGATGCTCGAGCGAATCATGTTGGACGTCATGTATGACGTGCCGAGCCGTGAGGATGTGGCAGAGGTCACCATCAATCGTGCAGTCGTCGAAGGGAAGCGCCAGCCGACGCTTCGTCGAAAGCAAGACAAGGACGCTGCTTAAGCCCCGTCTGGCAGGCTGAAACACCGCGTGTCTCAGCGACCTACCGGGTCGCAGGTGGGCCAAACTTGTATAACCATTTTGGTGTTTCGGTGGTGCTTCGCCGTTGGCGGAGGACATGGGAGCTGAAGGGGTCAACCCCTGACACACTACAGCCCTGGGGGGTGTCTGATGACGTAGCCCTTGGAGGCGGTTCTCGATTTAGTGGTCCATCGAATGCCTTCTGGGTGACCAGTATTCGCCGTGTCGAAGCGCAGTCCCGCGACAACGAGGAATACATGTCCATCGCGAGCCCAAATGCTAATCCAGCGTCCAGGACCTGATTTTCCGTACCGCCTGAAATCACGAGATGTGAGGGGCTTGTGTAGCAGCCCACAAGATCGGAGCACGTGGGACGCACTTCCGGAACAATCGTAACCATGTGAACCAGAGAGGGAATGTCCGCCTCCCCACTGATAAGGGCTACCCGCAATCTGATTGCCTGCATGGACAGCCTGATGAACCACCGCAGGTGCCTTTGGTGGCGGGGCTGCGTGCACACCGTGGAGCGTAGCTGTCTTTCCTGGGATGTACCTGTAATCGTAACGCTTCGGGGTGCTGCATGCAGCGGATAATGCAAGCAAGAAAGCACACAGCAACCTTGCACTGAGGGTGATGCGATGGCGGAAAGTCCCTTCGATTCGGGGGTGTTTTTTGGAGCCCGAGAAATATCTAAAAATCATGGCTTCTCCTGAGAACGGGATTTCGAGTCTTGGGAAGACTCTGATTCATGCTCGAGCGAAGCCTCCAACCAAGGTTTTTCGATTCTGGCCAGAACGATTTGCCTGCCACGCTCGTAAAGGACTCCCACTTCTTTCTCATTGAGTTCAACAAGGTCGCTGTAACCCGATTCGTTTTCCTCGAGGGTTTTCTTTACCCCCCACGACAATCCACCGTCAGCACTGACGTGAATCGTCAGATTTTTCCGCTCGGCACGAGCCCCCGGAACCTCAGCGCCGGACACGGTGGTGCGGAGCCATCGCGGGTTTGCAAAGAGGAGACGCCCGTCGGACAATGTCAGAAGGCTTCCTTGGCAGATGGGTTCAGCCAGATCGTTGTCGAACCGCGCTTGGCTCCAGCCGCGGACACCGTCCGGGCTGGTGGTGGTGATTCGCCGACCGACGCGGGATTCTGATCGAGCGTTCAGCAGGATGGTTCCGTCCGTCAGTTGCGCGATTGCCGCTTCCGAGGGGTTTTGGACTTTCCCCTCGTTGGGAATCGCAACCGTCGCGTTTTTCCAAGTTTGTCCGTTATCGTCGCTGAAAATGGTTGATACGACAGAAGGACGAAGTGCCCCCGTGTTCCCGTAAGCGAGCCAGACGGGCACGAGGAGTCGACCTTCCGCGGTACAGATACCGTGGCCGGGGCCGGAGGCAATCGACGACCAAGGAATCTCTGGGCGAAATCGGTCAAAAACACTGGTGATTTCTCGCGGTACAGAGAAGGACACTCCTTCATCTGGACTTTCCGTGATGAAGCATCGCGAGTAGTTCAGGCAGTAGAGAAGTTGAATTCGCCCATCGGCAGTGATGACCGCGGTTGGGCCATGGGCGGTTTGCTCGCTTTCTCCGCCCCGCCGTTTTGTTGGATTTCCTTCGAATCGCCGTCCCAAGTGGGCTACCTGTCTGGGAGATTCCCATGTCACTCCGCCATCGAGGGATCGTCGCGAGTGAATCTCGATTTCACCCCAGTCGGAAGGACTGTTTCGACGCGCTTCGCAATATGCAAAGAGGACGCCAGAAGGCGTTTTTACAATTCCGGGGATCCGGTAGGAGTGAATGCCATTTAAACCTGCGTGAAAAAGGGCGGTCTGACGGACGAGGGGCGCAGATTTCGCATTCGTTAGAGAGGAGTTCGACACGCTTGTCGACGAAATCGGCTTTTTTGGGGTAGGGGCACCGTACAGCCCGACGACAAAAATCGCCCCGGCGAGAAAAAGAGCGCACTGCCAGGTGCTCCTTCTGCCGTTGAACCGGCGGGAGGGTGGAGACTCTTGAGCGAGGTTGGTGCGATGATAGAGCAACATTCAACTAGGGGAGAAACGGGTGTTCCTTGAGCAACTCGTCCGCCACATAGAAGTATGCTCGACTCTTTGCCTCCGCCCTGTCCTTCTGCACTGGGTCGGGGTCGATCAAATCGAGGGCATTGCCCCAAGATTGCCGGACAAACGTCAGCAGTGCAGCTAGCTCCATATCGTTGAGAAGCCCGCCAAACGGTCGGGAGTCGGGAAGAATCCTTTTCTGAAGCGCGAGCTAAATTCGGGATTGAACTCGGCAGCGCCGCGGAAGGCCCATTGTGAACCACTCGCCGGTTGCGGACGAGATCCCGTTGTATCGCCGGAATGTCCCATGTTTTTAATAATGAGTCGCTTATTCGGGAACCGAAGGGGGAGTTCTGTCCCGAGGCAGCCCATGACGAGATCTCGTTCTGCGAGACCGTTGCCGATGAAGGCGATTCGCTCGCCGTCATCCGGTATCCTCGCTAATTGCGCGCGGGAAGATGCAGTAACAGCAGGTTCGTCCACCGGTGCATGCGCAACGTTGGGGGCCGTCGAGTTCTGCAGCGCAGCCGAGAGAATCAGGCGCGAGGAGAGAGAAATCGGGATCAGACGGAGGATGGGCACGGAGGCGAGTTGGTCGAAGAGGGGATTATCGGCGCGCACTGCGTTTCCGTGTGAGTTCCGAAGGTTTCTGTTCGAGCGTTCGGAGCGCAGAATCGAGAGCTTGTGCAAGGTGTTGCTGCATGGCTGTGGCCGCCCGGACCGAGTCGCGTTCACGACAAGCTTGTAAAATCTTCAGATGCTCTTGAATGGAACGTTCTTGAAGGTTGGTACCCGTAGTATCCACCGCTTCGCGAATGGTTTGAATGAGGGTGTTATATCGGCTGATATCGCCAGCGAGGCGCGGATTTCCCGAAGCGAGGGCGAGAGTAGAATGAAGTTCGCGATCTTTCTGCCAGCCCGCATCGGGACGACGCTGATGCGAGAGGGACTCAAAATCTTCCAGCAGCCTTTCGATGGTCTCCTGCGGAATGCGCGACGCGGCAAGCCGCGCAGCTTCAACCTCAAGAAGCGCGCGAACGGCATAAACATCGCGAAGTTCGTCTGGTCCGAAGGGAAGCAGAATGGCACCGCAGTTCCGCTTGAGTTGCGTGATGCCCATCGCAGTAAGCTCAAGCATCGCCTCGCGGACAGGCGTCCGACTGACGTTGAACATCTCAGCGGCAGCGAGCTCCGTGAGACGTTCGCCGCCAACAAGCCGTCCTGCCAGTAAGCCGTGAATGATTCCACGGATAACAGCGGTTTTGCCGGCGGGGGACGGGGAAGGGGCGGGAGGGGGCACGGTGTTAGTAAACTCTCTTCTCAAGTTGCCGTCATCTCCTCGGATTGTATACAATGGAGCCCGACAGGACTGGTCTGACGCTCAGGGCGACGGATCAGTTCGCCTCGGCCCTGAGGCAGAATTTGAGGACACGAAAGTGCCAAGACTTGTGATCTCAAGACGTGGCGGGCCTCCGGAGTGAGATATTCTTATGACTATGAGCGATCAGCGAACGAGCGTGCACGAAGCGGTTGCGGCTTTGGTGAGTCTGTTTTTGGTTGTAGGCGCGCCGACGCTGGCGGCCGACGGTCCGAGGGGAAATCTTCCGGAATCATTTTTTACGGAACGTGTCGCCCCGATTCTTGAGGAACACTGTGTTGAGTGTCATGGCCCCGAAAAACAAAAAAACGGACTTCGACTTGACCGCGTGGACGGACTGGTTCGCGGGGGTGACTCTGGAGAACCCCTCCTGAAAGCCGGTGACCCCGAGGGGAGTTACTTGATTCGGAGGGTGCTTTCCAACGAGCCGAAAGATCGGATGCCCCCGAGAGGCGAGCGCGTTTCGGAAAGGGAGATCGAGATTCTCCGTCGTTGGATCGATGGGGGCGGACGAATGCCTGGCGCCGAGCGAGTTGCGGCGGAGCAACGCATCAAGACGGATCACTGGTCGTTTCAGCCGGTGCGACGCGTTGAAAACGGGAAAGATGGGGCAGCAGCGATTGATGCCTTCATTCAACAAGGACTGGTGAACAAGGGATTAGCTCGGTCACCGCGCGCTGATCGGCGGACGTTCATTCGCCGAATCTTCTTGGTGGTTCATGGGCTTCCGCCAACCGCCGAGGAGGTAGAGTCGTTTGTTGCAGATCCGTCGGAAAATGCGCACGAGCGTTTGGTAGACCGTGTACTGGCCAGTCCGCGCTTTGGGGAACGATGGGCGCGTCACTGGATGGATGTGGTCAGGTATGCGGACACCGACGGTTTTGAACGTAACGTGGAGCGAAAGACCGCGTACCCCTACCGCGATTATTTGGTGGAATCGTTTAATCAAGACAAACCGTACGATGTCTTTATCCGTGAACAGATTGCAGGGGACATGCTTGGTTGCGATGCTGCCACGGGTTTCCTGGTCGCCGGGCCGTTCGACAGCGTCAAAAGCCAGGACAAAAAT
>JBIIXW010000249.1:0-4897 GCA_044347165.1 Chthoniobacteraceae bacterium | reverse complement strand
ACTCTCGTTGGAGCAGCTGAAGGATCACGTGAATCCTGGAGATAAACTTGGCGGTGATTTGAAGTTGATTGCTAATGTGACTTTGAACCGTGACGGGACGGTGGCGGGCGTGGAGTTCACTCAGAAGTCGGGGAATGCGTTGATGGATCGGCTGGTGATCGAGGGGGGCGATGGGGTTTCTGGGGCGAAAACGGTGCAAGGCATCAAACTTTCGAAATCCCAGTTCGAGTTCATTGAGCGGGAGTTTAAGAAAAAAGACCCTGAGTACGTGGAGTTTTTGAGGAAACACTACCAAGCCGGAACGCCGGTGCCCTTTCCTCCAGACATCGCCGGCGCGAAACATACGGTTCGTTTGGAGTACTTGCTCGGAGGGTTCCCCGTGCGCGGAGGAAGCTGGGCCGACCGTGATCCCTACTACCTCAGCGAGGCCTTTCGTCTCAGTCCCCGACCGGGAACAAGGGATCCTCGGTTTGGGTTCCGCGTGGTTATCGTGGGGGTTCCGTTGGATCTCTAAGAAACGCGGTGCGCAGGTGTCTCTCGATCAGGGGCGCGCGCTGTATTGCGAGGCCTCAATCCTGTTTTTCAGAATCATAAATAGTCATGAGCAAGTCAGATAAATCCACCCCCAAGTCTGCAGAAACGAAAAAGGCGGCCGGACGCCCTAAAGCCGCGACGGAGGGGTTAAGTCGAAAGTGGTCAGCGGAAGTGGTGGATGGCGTCGAGCGGGCCGCTTCGCGCGCCATGTTGCACGCGGTGGGTTTTAGTCGTGACGATTTCCGCAAGAACCAAGTGGGGATTGCGTCCACGTGGAGCATGGTGACTCCTTGTAACATGCACATTGACCAGCTCGCGCGTCAGGCTGAAGCGGGCGTGAATACGGTGGGGGGCAAGGGGGTGATTTTTGGGACGATGACCATTTCGGACGGGATTTCGATGGGCACCGAGGGGATGAAATACTCCCTTGTCTCTCGCGAAATCATTGCGGATTCGATCGAAGCGGTGGTGGGTTGCCAAGGGTTTGACGGGGTCGTGGCGATTGGGGGCTGCGATAAGAACATGCCGGGGTGCATCATCGCACTGGCGCGCTTGAATCGTCCGTCCGTGTTTGTTTACGGAGGAACTATCCTGCCTGGTTGCATCACGGGGATTTTGGCGGAAAAGCGGCTGCGCAAGGAGCGTGCAGATGCGATCGCGGGGCGCAAGTTAGACATCGTGAGTTGCTTTGAAGCGGTGGGTCAGCACGCGAACGCGAACATCGACGACAAGGAGCTGGGTTTGATTGAGGAAAACGCAATTCCCGGCGCTGGTTCTTGCGGAGGGATGTACACGGCCAACACGATGGCTTCGGCGATTGAAGCGCTCGGGATGAGCCTGCCGAACAGCAGTGCTCAAAATGCAGTTTCGCAAGCGAAAGCGCTCGACGCACGGTTGGCGGGTTCAGCGGTGATTGAGTTGATTAAGAAGGGGATTCGGCCTTCGGACATCATGACCCGGGAAGCATTCGAGAATGCGATCACGGTGGTGATTGCGCTGGGGGGATCGACGAACGCTGTGTTGCACCTGATTGGGATGGCGCATGCGGCGGGTGTGAAGCTGGAGTTGGACGATTTTACGAAGATTGGGAAGCGGGTTCCGGTTTTGGCGGATCTCAAGCCGAGCGGGCGGTTCCTGATGAGCGAGTTGATCGATATTGGTGGACAGACTCCGCTGATGAAAATGCTCTTGGATGAGGGGCTTTTGCACGGCGGATGTATGACCGTTACAGGCAAGACGCTGGCGGAGAATCTGAAGAAGGTGAAGTCCTACCCACGCGGTCAGGAAATCATTCGTCCATTCTCTAACCCGATTAAACCGGATAGCCACCTAGTGGTGCTCAAGGGGAACCTGGCTCCTGAGGGGGCGGTTGCCAAAATTTCGGGCAAGGAAGGGCTTTCGTTCACGGGGAAAGCCATTGTTTTCGAGAACGAGCAGGATGCGTTGAAGGCCATTTTGGATGGGACTGTGAAGAAGGGGCACGTGATTGTGATTCGGCATGAAGGGCCGGTGGGTGGGCCGGGGATGCGGGAAATGCTTTCGCCGACGAGTGCGGTGATGGGCAAGGGGTTGGGCAAGGAAGTGGCGTTGATTACGGACGGTCGTTTTTCGGGCGGGTCGCATGGATTTGTGGTGGGGCACATCACGCCGGAAGCCGCGTTGGGTGGCCCGATTGCGCTCTTGAAAAATGGGGATGTAATCACGATTGATGCGGCGAAGCACCAGTTGAACGTGGATGTTGCTGCTGCGGAGCTTGCGAAGCGCAAAGCAAAGTGGAAGGCACCAAAACCGGTTTACCGGAAAGGCGTTCTGGCGAAGTACGCGCGTACGGTCACGAGCGCATCTCTGGGTGCGGTGACGGATCCGTTAATCTGAGCAGCCAATCCGTCTGGATGAGATTGTCCGCGGCTCTTTAACCGCCCCTGGCATCGTGGAGACTGCGCGCTCTCGTGCCCTTTGTTTGGGCCTCTCCATTTGGGTTTTGGGGGCGGTTGTGGCTGCTTCAGCGGTGGATTCCTCGACGCTCGAGGGGCAGGTGGTTTGTGGGTATCAGGGGTGGTTTCGGGCAGAGGGTGATGGAACGGGATTAGGCTGGGTTCATTACGGACAGGGAGAGCGGTTTCGTCCGGGGCACTGCACCTTTGATGTCTGGCCTGATTTGACGGGCTTTGGGGCGTCTGAACGGTTTTCAACCCCATTTCGGTTCGCTGACGGCAGAGTGGCGGAGCTTTTTAGCAGCGTTCATCCGGACACGGTGCGTCGGCATTTTCGCTGGATGCGTGAGTACGGCATTTCCGGTGCATTTGTGCAGCGATTTGGAACCGTGATTCTATCTGAGCGGGATCGAGCGGTCGCGAATCGGGTTTTGAGAAGTTGCGTGGAATCAGCGGTTGCGGAAGGGAGGACCCTAACGGTCATGTACGATTTGACCAACTTACCGCCCGAGCGTTTTGGGGTGATTCGCGAAGACTGGGCAAGCATTCGGGCAACGGGTTGGTTTGCCAATGCTTGTAGTCAAAGGCAGGCGGGGAAGCCGTTGGTTGCATTGTACGGGCCAGGGTTTGCTGACCAACCAGAAGCCCTTTCTGAGTGGAATGAGCTAGTGTCCTCCATGCGCCAGAGCGGTGCCTCGGTCATGCTCGGGGTGCCAACCCATTGGCGAGAGGGCACGGGGGATGCGCGTTCAAATAAAGCGTTTCACGCGATTCTGCGTCAGGCAGATGTGATTAGTCCGTGGACGGTGGGTAGGATGGCGCGAAGTGTGGACGTGGAGAGCGTGGCGGAGCACGTGTGGCAGAAGGATTTGGAGTGGTGCCATGAGGAGGGAAAGTTCTATTTGCCGGTGGTTTTCCCTGGGTTTAGTTGGCACAACTTGTCGCGGGAACGAGCGGTCGACTCTCCCGTAGATGTGATTCCAAGGCAGGGCGGTAGATTCTTTTGGAAGCAGGTGGTGGAGGCGGTCCGGGTGGGAGCGAAGGGGTTGTACGTGGCGATGTTTGATGAAGTTGACGAGGGGACAGCGATCATGAAGTGCTCACCTGAGCGTCCGACAGGCGAGAGCCCCTTTCTCGATGTCTCTGATGTGCCGTCGGACCACTATTTGTGGTTGAGTGGCCAAGCTGGACGGTTAATCCGAAGCGAGATTTCTGGAGGTGGCGAGTTGCCCGCGCGGTGAGCGTGACTGCCGTGATTCTGTGTGAAAAAAGGGGTTGCGTCGCTGGGGGGGCTTTGCGACTCTCACGGACTCGTTTCGGGGTCTTAGCTCAGTTGGTAGAGCGCCTCAATGGCATTGAGGAGGTCAGGGGTTCGAATCCCCTAGGCTCCACCAGTTTCGTGGTCCAAGGGGTCTACGGGGTCTACGGGGTCTACGGGGTCTACGCCAAAGTTTGGAGAGGGTTGGGTTGCGAGCGGAGGTTTGATGGGGGTGGGTGATTCAGGGAAGCGCCGGTAACATGCCCCCCCCTAAATGGGCAGCACATCGAGTGTTTGATTCGGGTCTACGCCAAAGTTTGGGGAGGGTTGGGTTGCTGGTTGAGGTTTGATTGGGGTGGTTGATTCTGGGGGGGGGAACGGAGTGATTAACCGCAGGAAGCGATGACTCGGAGGCGGTAGTTTTGAAAGTTTCTGAAGCCGTAAGCGCGCCTTTGGATGAGTTTCATTTTCCGATGGAAGCCCTCGGTGATACCGTTGTTTTTGGTGAAACGCCACATGGCGGCGATTTCACCCCTCCAACTCTGAAGTGTCTTTGCGAGGGTTTGCATCGGAGCATGCGCCTGCGCCCGGTACTTTTTGATGTACGAAAGCAGCCTGCGAATCAGGTGTTTGGCCCGTGCTGCCGTCTGGTGTTTTTTATTGAGCAGGTGGCGGAAGTCGTGCATCTCCGCATGGACAGACCTGAGCACCGGATGGTTTTTAAAAACCATTTCAAGACGATCCCGTTCGAGAGGCGTGAGCCTTTTGAGATCCTTGCGTAGCAGTCCGCCAATCCCGCGGCGAAGGAAGGCGCCGGGCGCCAAGTTCCGAGCAAGCTGGATAAAGTGGTGCAAAACCAAGCGCACCACATGAAAGCGGTCGGCCACCAAGATGGCGTTTGGGAAATAACGCCGGACGAGACTGCGAAAGGCTGAACACAGGTCGATACAAACCATCTTTACCTTCTCCCGGCCGTTGAGCTGGGAAAGAAACCCCTCTAAATCCGTGGCCGCTTTGCCTTGCACAATGTCAAAGATCCGGCGTTTACCCAAATCGCAGAAGGTTGTGGCGAACTGCTTTTTCTTATGGAGGGTATGCTCGTCGATACCGAGCACTACCGGACAGTCCAGAGAGAGACGTTCGTTGGCTTTTCGGGCTGTAAACTGAGCAT
>JBIIXW010000267.1:0-4897 GCA_044347165.1 Chthoniobacteraceae bacterium | reverse complement strand
GGAGGGTGATCGGTTTTCGCAGATGGCGTTGGGTCAGACGTTTGGGGTAGGTGTGAAGACGGATGGAACGCTTTGGGGTTGGGGGTTTGCGGGGGCGGGTCAGTTGGGGATTCCGTTAACGACGTCAGTGACGGAAGTGCCGCGCGCGTTGATGGATGTGGTGACGCAGCCGTTGGGTGGGCGGGTTCGTCCTGGGGATGCGTTTACGATGTCGGTGGTGGTGGATGGAGCGGCGTCACCGATGTACCAGTGGAGGAAGGGTTCGGTGCCGATTCCTGGGGCGAACAGTTCGAGTTACACGATTGCGGCGATGGGTGCATTGGATGTGGGGAGTTATGATTGCGAGATTTCGGATGGAATTGCGTGGGTTCGGACGAGTGCGGCGTCGGTGACGTTGGGGACGCCGTTGATCATTACGGAGCAGCCGACGGATGAGACCTGGATTGAGGGGGCGGAGGGGATGGTGTCGGTGGGAGCGTCGGGGGTTGGGACGTTGAGTTATCAGTGGAAGAAGGATGGGGTGGCGATTCCTGGGGCGACGGCTTCTGCGTATGTTGTTTCGGTTGCGAAGTTGACGGATGCTGCGCGGTATTCGGTGACGGTGCGTTCGGATACGGAGTCGGTTGAATCGGGAACGGCGCGGGTGACGGTTTTGGCGAACAAAGTGGCTTTACCGGAGGCGGCAGGGTTCAAGGCGGTGTATGGATCGTTGGGAAACCGGATGGCGATGTTGCGGAAGGATGGGGCGCTGTTTGTGTGGGGTTCGAACGCGTATGCGGAAGTGTCTGGGGCGGGGTTAGGTTCGCAGGGGGGGGTGATGAATGTGCCGACGGTTTCTCCGAGCACGATGCCGACGGCGCGGTGGAAGTCGTTTGCGTCGGAGGCGTATTTGTCGGTGGGGGTGCGTTCGGATGGGACGTTGTGGGTATGGGGTTTCAATGATTACGGGAACGCGGGTTTCGGGACTTTTCCTGGGCAGGTGTATCTGGCGACGCGGGTAGGGACGGATACGGATTGGAAGTTGGTGGCGGGCGCGTTTGGGACCACGTACGCGTTGAAAGAGAATGGGAGTTTGTGGGCCTTTGGTTTGGGGACGACGGGGCAGGTGGGGCATGGGGTGTTTGTGAACCAAGCGACCCCGATTCAGATTGGGACAGACACGAACTGGAGTGCGATTTATGCGGGGAGCAGCCATGTGTTGGCGTTGAAGACGGATGGGACGATGTGGGCGTGGGGCTCGAACACGTATGGGCAGATTGGGGATGGAACGTCGGTGACGCGCTCTGCGCCGGTGCGGGTGGGAGTGGATAGTGATTGGGTGATGGCTGCGGGCGGGGCGTCTCATTCGTTGGGGTTGAAGGCGGACGGGAGTTTGTGGGCGTGGGGGCGGAACAACACGGGGCAGCGTGGGGACGGTTCGACGGCGAGCGAAACGCGTCCGGTGCGGGTGGGGACGTTGACGGGGTGGCGTGGGGTGTATGCTGGGTCGAGTTCGTCGTTTGCGATTCGGACGGATGGGAGTTTGTGGGCGTGGGGAGACAACAGTAGTGGGCAGTTGGGGGATGGGTCGTTGTTGACGCAGTGGGCGCCGGTGGATGTGTCATCGGGTGCGCGCTGGGCGGAGGTGGAAGTTGCGCCTTCGTCGGTGATTGGGTTGACGGAGGAGGGTGCGGTTCGGGTTTGGGGGGTGAACGTTTCGGCGAATGTGGGCAATGCGGCGACGATGGTTTCCACGACGATTCAGCGGGTGGGAACGGATACGGGGTGGAAGGGGGTTACGGCGTTTGGGAATCGTGTGCATGCGTGGAAGGAGGACGGGAGTTTGTGGGCGTGGGGGGACAATCGGGTTGGTGAGTTGGGTGATGGCACGACGATGGTGCGTTCGGTGCCGGTGCGGATTGCGGGGCCCGGGGGAACTGGGTGGCGTTGGGCTGGGGGTGGTTCGACGGCGTATGTGGGTGGGTTGAAAGCGGATGAAACGATGTACACTTGGGGGAATACGAGTTCGACGGGCACGGTGGAAGTTGGGGCGCGGTTTGCGCCGCAGCAGGTGGCGGCGGGAGTCCCGTGGTCATTGATGGCCGTGTCGGGTGGGAACTTAACGGCGGCGGTGGACCGTTATGGTTTCTTGTGGCAATGGGCGGGCGGCATGTTGGGGAGTGGGTTTGGTGGGGCGACACAGCTTGCAGGTGGGCCGGCGCATTTTGGGGTGATTAAGGCGGACGGGACGCTGTGGATGTGGGGCACTTCCAACACGGCGGGTGTTTTGGGAACGGGTGACACGACGCTGTACACGTCGCCGCGGTTGGTCACGCGTGGGTCGGGTTCTGCGATTGCGTATGCGACACCGACAGCGACGGCGGCGGTGTCAGGCGGGAAGGTGACAACCATCACGGTGGGAACGGGAAGCTCGAACTGGATTGTTCCGCCGAAGGTGACGTTGACGGGAACGGGGTCGGGGGCGACGGCGGTGGCGAACTTGAATGTGACGACGGGCGCGATTCAGAGCGTGACGGTGACCAACCAAGGGTCGGGATACGCGAGTGCGCCGACGGTTTCGTTTGAGGCGCAGGTGGCTGCGGCCACCGCGACAGTGTCGGGGGGGGTGGTGACGGGATTGACGGTAACGGCTGGGGGGTCCGGTTGGATTGTTGCTCCCGAGGTGGTGTTTACGGGAGGGGGCGGGACGGGAGCTGCAGCGACAGCGCAAATTTCGGCGCAGGGCCAGATTTCTGGGCTGACATTGACGAGCGGGGGTTCGGGGTATGCGAGTGCGCCGACGATTTCGTTTGTTCAGAAAGCCGCGAGTTGGAAGGCAGTTACGATTGGGGGGGTATCGACTATCCCGTTCACGGTCGCGATTCGATCGGATGGCACGTTGTGGTCCTGGGGTGATGGAACCTACGCGCAGATGGGCGATGGCTCTTCGGGTTCGAAAATCAATCCGGTCCAAATCGGGACGGCGACGAACTGGGTGAAGGTGAGTGCCTCGCAAGGACAGTCTCAGGCGCATGTTTTGGCGTTGCGCGCGGACGGTTCACTATGGGCCTGGGGACATAACGCGAACGGGAAGTGCGGGATTTGGCCAACGTCGTCTTACGTCTACAGCCCGACTCGCGTTGGGACGGACAACGACTGGGTTGATGTGTCTGCTGGAACGAATCACTCGGTTGGGGTGAAAGCGGACGGTTCGCTGTGGGCGTGGGGGGATAATGCGTACGGGCAGTTGGGGAATGGGTCGAATGATCCGGTGTTGAGGCCGTTGGGGTTGTCAGAACTGGTGCGCGGGCCGGAGGATGCGACGGTGTTGAGCGGGACGGATGCGACGTTGTCGGTGCTGGCGCGGGGGAGCGGGACGTTGACGTATGTGTGGAAGAAGAGCGGGGTGGTGATTCCTGGGGCGACGGGTCCGACGTACACGTATCGTCCGGTGGCGTTGAGTGATGGGGGGAGTTTCACGGTGGAGGTGAGCGGGATGGGGCGCACGTTTGTGTCGACGGCAGCGACGGTGACGGTGGTGTTGCCACCATCGATTGCGATGCAGCCATCGTCGGTGATGGCGGATGTGGGGAGTGTGGTGAAGTTGGGGGTGGCGGTGACGGGGACGGCGCCGTTCACGTATCAGTGGCGCAAGGGTGGGGTGAACATTTCTGGGGCGAGCGGGACGATTAGCGGGTCTGGCGGGACGGGGGCGTTGACGTTGAGCAATGTGGCGAGCGGGGATGTGGGGTCGTACGACGTGGTGGTGAGTAACGCGCAGGGAAGCGCGACAAGTCGCGTGGCGAAGGTGGGCATTCGCGGGGACATGCAGGGTGCGCAGAACGCGGTGTGGAGCAAGGTGAGCGAGGTGGTGGAGAGTGTGCCTGAGGGGCAGAGTGCCGAGGGCGGGTTTGGGTACGGGATTGGGTTGTGGGGGAACAAGTTACTGGTGCAGCAGAGCGCGGGGAGCGGGCGGGTGCATTATTATGATCGGAGCCGTGTGGATGTGCCGGTGCGGCTGGGGGTGGTGGAGTCGCCGGTGGCTGGGAGCGGGAACAAGCGCTTTGGGTTGAGCGGGGTGTTGATGGGGACGACGTTGGCGTTGGGGCATCCGGACGCAGGAGTGACGCTGGGAGGAGATGGGCGCGTGTACACGTACGCGATGAGCAATCCGGCTTCACCGGTTGGGGTGGCGACGCAGGCGGGTAGTCCTGTGGCTGCGAACCAGTACTATGGCGCGCGGATGGCGTTGAGCGGGAATCTGTTGTCGGTGAGTCAGGGAGGGGATGGGGTTTCGACGAAGGGGCGTCAGTATTTTTATCGGTTTGGGAATGACGGGACGTTGATGTTGTTGAGCAATGGGGTGATTCGCGCGAACACGCAGGATGTGGTTGGGATGGATGGGTCGACGCAGTATGTGGTGGCGTATTATGCGGATGTGGTTGGAGGTGGGGGAGGAGAGTTGGAGATGACGTTATTGGATGCGAGTGGGACGGATGTGGTGTTGGGAGGGAAGACGGGGAGTGTGAGTGTGGCGACGGGGAGTGTGAGCGGAGGGGGTGATGTGGGCAGTGGAGCGTTGCGTCAGATGGTGAGTGTGAATGGGGAGATGGTGGCGTACGGGGTGATGGGGAGTGGGAGCGATGGGGAGGATAACCGAGTGGTGTTGGGGCGGATTAATGGGGAGGGGTCGAACTTGGTGTTGGAGGAAGTGGCGCGGCTTGCGGGGCCGGTGAAGGGAGCTGGGAGCGAGGATTTTGGACGGAGCGTGGTGATGCGCGGGGATTTGTTATTGGTGGCGGATCGCGGGTTTAACGATGGGATGCGGTTGGGGCGAGGGGCGGTGCATGTGTACCAGATGGTGAGTGGGGGAGCGGTGTATGCGGGCAGTGTGCGGAGCGGGTACGACGAGGTTGGG
>JBIIXW010000072.1:0-15369 GCA_044347165.1 Chthoniobacteraceae bacterium | reverse complement strand
GTGGGCGGTTTCAGCGGCGGATTTGGGGGGATTAGCGACGGAGGGGTTGGGCTGGGTTCCGGTGTGTGGGATGGTGATTGCGGGGGCGTTGCTGGGGGTTTTGGGAGTGGTGTTGAACCTGAGGCGTTCGGCGCTCATGGGTGATGTGATGTCGCACGCGGTTTTGCCGGGAGCGGCGCTTGGGATGATGGTCGGGGGGGCGCGTGATTCGTGGCTGACGTTTTTTGGGGCGGGTATGGGCGCGTTGGTGTGGGCGTGGTTAACGCCGTTGATGCGTCGTGTAACGGGGATTCGTGGCGATGCAGCGGCCGGGGTGATGTTGGCGGGAGCGCTGTCATTGGGGTTGCTGCTGGTTGGGCGGATTCAGGCGGTGGGTGGGGCTGCGACGGCGGGGTTGGACCGAGTGTTTTTTGGGCAGGCGTCGTTGTTGAGTGAGGGGCAACTGGTTTTGATGGGTACTTTGGCAATGGGGGTGATTGCGTGGTTGGTGGTGATGCGGAATCGATTGCGGCTGTGGTGTTTTTCGGAGGTCTCACGCGAGGCTGCAGTGGATGGGGCCGGGTGGGTGGGGCGGTTGTTTATGGTGATTCTGGCGGTGAGTGTTGCGGTTTCGATTCAATCGATGGGAGCGGTGTTGGTGGGGACCATGTTGATTGTTCCGGCGTTGTGCGGACTGTTGGTGGCACGTCGGTTTGAGGGGGTGCTTGCGGTGTCCGGTATGGCGGGAGCGGTCGCTGGGCTTGGGGGGGGGATATTTTCGGCGACGCGCTCGGGGGTTCCAAGTGGGGCGGCGGCGGCGGTGTGTGCGGGAGTTTTGCTCGTGTTGGTTTCATTAACGAGGGCGGGAGGGCGGCGCTGATGGATTTTTTTCCGAATGAGCCGATTTGGCCGGTCGTCAGCAGTTTGCTGACGGAGCGGGTTTTCCTTCCACCGTTCTTGTATGCGTTGGTGATTTCGTTGGTCTGCACATGGATTGGCGTTCACCTGTTCTTGCGAGGGATGGCCATGGCTGGTGATGCCGTGAGTCACAGCGTGTTACCTGGCATGGTCGCGGCGTATGTGTTAACGGGTGCGACTCGGGGCGTGGCGCCTTTTGTTGGGGCCGCGATTTCGGGGTGGTTGGCGGTCACGGTCGCGGGGCGACTTGCAAGGTTGCCGCGAATGCGGCCGGACTCCGCGTTGGGCGCGGTGTACGGGATAGCATTTGGACTGGGTGTTTTGGGGGTGGGGCTGTTTGCCCGCCACGTGCATTTGGATGCCGAGTGCGTGTTAAATGGCGATTTGCTTTTGGTGGGTGGGGAAAGTGCGTGGGATGTTTGGGTGGGCCCAGCGGGATTGGTTGCGGCAGCGGTTTTGATGGAAGGGTTTGCAGGCGCTCGTTTGCGGCTGAGCGCTTTTGATGCGGGATTCGCCGATGCGGGTGGGGTTTGGAATCGTGGGTGGAGCAGTTTGGTCGTGGTAATGTTGTCGGTGGTGGCTGTTATGGGTTTTCGTGCGATGGGGATTGTTCCGGTGTTGGCGATGAGCACGATTCCGGTCGCGGCAGGCTGGGCCTTGGGTGGCGGGTACCGTCGCCGAATGACGGTCGCCCTCGCAACGAGTGGCTTGGCCGTGGTTGCGGGGTTTGTGCTTGCGGTTTGGCTGGAGGTTCCGCCGCCACCGGCGATGGGGGTGTGTGCGCTGGCGGGGCTTGTGCTGAGTCTGTTGGTGCGAAGGGGCCTGTGCGGGAGGCAAATCTGATTTCACAGCCCTACGCTTCGGGAAGGTGGGGCAGAAAAAGAAACGAGGACACGAAGGAAGAGGTCTAGGACCTCGTGCTTCTGTGTCCTCGCGCGAGAACAACTCTGGTTTTTCGGGGGCCTGATTAGGCGTTTGGGGCGATGATGACTTTCATCACGCCGGGTTCGCCCTTGTACAGGCGGTCGAACCATGCGGGGCCCTCTTCGAGCGAGGAAACGGCCGAGATGATTTTGTCGACCTTGATGTCCTTGCGGGCGAGGAGGTCGATGCAGGCGGGGATTTCGCCGGAGGAGGCACACGAACCTTGGAGACGCAGTTGGCGCGAGACCACCACCTGAAGCGGAAGCTCCGTTTTCGGAGTGATATTTCCAACGAGGGTGACCGTCCCTCCCTTGCGGACCGAATGAATGGCGGAGAGAACCGTTGCATTTGCGCCAACGCACTCAAATGCCGCATCTGCACCGGTGCCTCCCGTTACGCTGCGAACGGCCTCGGGAATGTCGGTTTCCTTTGGATTGAACACGTCGGTCGCACCGAGTTCGCGGGCGAGGGCAAGTTTCGAACTTTCGGTGTCCACGGCAATGAGGCGACGGAATCCTGCGAGGCGCGCCGCCTGAAGCGTCAGCAACCCAATCATGCCGGTACCAATAATGACCGCCGTATCTCCGAGTGAGACGGGGGTGAGGTTTACGGCATGAACCCCGATGGAAACAGCCTCAATCATCGCTGCTTCGTTGAAACCGAGGTCGTCTGGGAGCGCGTAAACGATCCGAGCGGGCACCGATACGAACTCAGCAAATGCCCCGTTTCGGCGAAACTCCCCGCATGAAACGCCCAAGACTTGGCGGTTGTCGCAGAGGTTGATTTGTCCTGCCTGACAGAATCGGCAATGACCGCAGGAGACGGTGGAGTCGAACGAGACGCGTTGACCGACACGGAAGTTTTTCACGTTGGAACCGACGTCAGCGATGATTCCAGACGCTTCGTGTCCCATGACGAGGGGAGGGATGCGACGTCCGGTGGAGCCGTCATACCCGTGAATGTCGGAACCGCAGATGCCGCAGGCTTTGACGCTGACGAGGACGTCGTCTGGACCGATGACCGGGTCATCGACGTTGGTGCAGGCGATTTTTTTGTATTCGGAGAGGAGGAGGGCTTTCATGAGTTCTGAGCGTGAGTGTTTACGGGGTTCGGTGTGGGGGTGGGAAGCGGATTGTGCGTGGGGCGTGGGAATCTCAGGGGCGCGTGAGTTGGGCTTCGATGAGTCGAACGATTTGGAGGCCCATCCGTTTGGAACCCTCGGGGGTGAAGTGAAGGTTGGCGAACCCTTGGAGGGTTTCGCGTTCAGCAATCACGAGCGTGTACAGGTCGTTGACGGGAACGCCGGCGGTGGCCGCGATGGTTTTGCTCATCGCATTTCGGGTGAGCACGGTTCCGTTGTGACTCTCGGGTCCAAGCGTGTTGTTCCGGTCCGGGGCCGGCGTTGTGGTGGCCCAGATGACATGGGGCGCAACCGTTTTGAGGTGTTTCAGCATGGCAGTAAGGCCCGTGCCGAACTGTTCATCAGTGATGCGAGGTGGCAGGCTGTGGAGTCCGTCATTGTAATGAATGAGGGCGTAATCGCCGTCCTTCAGTTTTTCGCAAAAAGCGGCGGCACCAGCGTCGTTTCCTCCAATCATGCCGAAGGCGACGAGACGCCCGACATTCGCTTTCCCGCGCAATGCCTCCACCACGAACGGTGAGTAGCCGTTCATGATAGAATCGCCGATGAGCAGCACGCGAGGGAGTGCGGGATCTGCGACGGGGTAGAGGTCGTTTGGTTGGATGGTTGCCACGGCGTTGGGCCGCATGGCTTGCGGAGTGTTGGTGAACGCGGGCCAATCATCGGAGCGGTAGGGGATGGCGGGGAGTCCGCTCGCGTCGGTGAGATTTCCTTCACGACCGTTTTCGACGATCCAATCGTAGCGCAGCGCCACGGGGTTGCGGACGTTGGGGTGACTGACAACGAGGGTGTCGCCCTCGAGAACGGCGTTGGCGTACGCCCAGCGGTTAGGGCGTTCAGTGATGGCGAAGCCTTTGATGGGGCCGCTGTCGCGTGTGGCGAGGGGAAGTGTTTGCTTCTTGAAGCGCACTCGCGCTTTTCCGGATTCAAACCGGACACTCTCAATCACCGGACCGCTGGGGATGGGTTTGTCAGCAACGAGCGCTTGGGCCGTTTCGCTGAGGCGAGCGGCGAGGGTCGGGAGGTCTTCGGGGGTGATGTTGCCGGAGAGGTCGAGGGTGGGGACGAGCGCGGTTTTTGAGGTGGCGCTGGCGGTTTGCGTTTGGGCGAATCGGAGTTCGCTGACGGCGCGAGGATCGAGGTTGGGATGGGATGCTCTGGCTTGTTGGAGCAGGACGAAGGGAAGATCGCTCCTGTTCCATGTCTTTCGCCAGTCGTTAATGAGGGCGGGAAGCAGAGTGGCGGCTTGAGTGGCGCGGGGGGTGTTGGCCATTCCGACGTTGAGTGCGACGCCACGGACGGCGAGTCCGGCCAGTGGGGCGACCCAGCTGTTGTGAAGATTTGCGGGGCGCGACGCTGCGAGTTTGAGCGATTCGGTGGTCGGTTTGCGAGGGGGATCTGTTGGGGCAGCTTTACCGGCTTTTCGCATCTCGGCGAGGTAGTCGTACCACACATCGGGTTCGCGGTTTTCGAGTTCGCGTAGCTCTTTTCCAAATGCTTTTCCGGTGCGGAGTTTCCAGTCGCCGAGGGCAGATTCGTACTCCAAGAGTGCGTCGCGGAGGGCGGCGTTGGAGCGGTAGTAATCGAAGATGGGTGTCGCCTCGGGGAGTTGTCGGAGGGTGGCTTCACTGATCCAAGACTCAATCGTGGAACCAGTGAGCTTGCCGCCGCGAAGGATAGAGACGGGTTCGGGGTCGGCGAGTTGCACGATTCCGATGGGGACGCTGTTTTTTTGGTGAAGCGTTTTGGCCAGCAAGTACGGGAGTGCGGGAAGGGTTTTGACGGATTCGCGATTGGGCGATAGCCAGGTTCCTTGAAGGGTGGAAGCGGGTTCAAGCGCAGGGGCGGGTTTTGCTCGGAGGATGCGAATGTTTGGAAACTCCTTCGCCTTGATTTCGGTTTGGGCGGGTCTGGATTCGTTGATCTCTCGGGCGAAGGTGGCGTCCCCTGCGCAGACCCAGACTTCACCCACTTGAACGTCGTGCACCGTGATTTGGGAGGCCGCTTTGACGAACAACTCTCCTTTGGTGCTGGGTTGCAGGGGGCTGAGGGTCACTCGCCACGCGCCGTTGGATTCCGCAGTGGTTGCATGGGTTTGGCCAGCGAATGATACGGTGACGGATTCGCCGGCATTTGCGGTGCCCCAGATCGGAACGGGCATGCCGTGCTGAAGAATCGCGTGGTCGGTGAATGGAGCACCAACGGTTAGCTCAGCGGCGGAGGCGGCGAATGAGCCTGCGATGGAGAGGGCGGACGCGAGGATGAACGAGCGCATGGGGGGGCGAGATGATGGGGGTTTGGTTTCCTCAGCCTTGAGTGGGGGCCGGCACGGTCTCTTTTCGCCACTTTTCCCAACTGGCGCGCATCTTCTCGACGCGCTCTGGCTCGCTGGCGGAAAGGTCGGTTTCCTCGCGGGGGTCGGAATCCAGGTTGTAGAGTGCGGGGGAGGCATCTTTTTTTGCGCCAGCGACGGTGAGTTTCCAAGGTCCTTGGCGGATGGCCCATTGGTTTTCATAGCTCCAGCAGAGTTGGTTATGTACGGGGCTGCTCTGGCCTTCGAGGAGTGGAAGGAGGTTTTTTCCGTCCAGCGGCCATTTTGCGTCGGGGGTTGTTCCTGCGAGCGCAAGCGCGGTGGCGGTGAGGTCCATTTGAATCACGGGTTCGTGAACCACTTTTCCGGCGGGGATGTGACCGTTCCATTTCACGAAGAAGGGAACCCGGATTCCGCCTTCCCATGTCTCGCCTTTGCCGCCGCGGAGCGGGGTGTTTTTGGAGGCGTTGGGCGCATTGCGGGTGATGGGTCCGCCGTTGTCGCTGATGAAGCAGATGAGGGTGTCGTTTTCGATGCCCGCCTCGCGGATGGCAGAGGTGACGCGTCCGACTCCTTCGTCCATCGAGGCCAACATGCCGGCGTAAGTGCGGCGTTTGGGATCTGCAATCGCGGTGAATCGGTCTTCTCCCGCGGGTGCCTGCATGGGGGTGTGAACAGCGTTGAAGGCGAGGTAGAGGAAGAAGGGTTGATCGCGCTTGGTTTTGATGAATGAAACCGCTTCGCGAGCGAAAGCGGAGGTCAGGTATTCCGACTCGGTGACTGGCTCGTTTCCTCGAACCACTTGGGTGTAATGGTTGATTCGGGCATTTGGGCCAGGAGGTTTGTCGGGGAAATAGTTGCGCCCGCCTCCGAGGAATCCGAAGAACGCGCTGAATCCTCTTCGCTGCGGGTGACAGGCCTCGTCTTCTCCGAGATGCCATTTGCCCACGTGCCCAGTTTGGTATCCCGCTTTCTGGAGGTATCCCGCAACGGTTGGAACATCCGTATTGAGGCCGGTTTTTCCGGGGGGAATCCAGTCCTTCACCCCGTCACGGTAATGGTAGCGACCGGTCATGAGGGCTGCGCGCGAGGGGCTACAGACGGTGCCGGTGACGTAGCCGTTGGTGAATCGGGCGCCGCCGTTTGCCAGTGCGTCGAGGTTCGGCGTTGGAACGTCGGTGCAACCTTGAACGCCGCAGTCGGCGTATCCCATATCGTCGGCGACGATGTAGACGATGTTGGGACGGGAGGCAGCGTGTAAGGTTGAGAGGATGGGGGTGAACGGGAGAAGCAGGATGCCGACGACGAGGAGGGGGTGTTTTTTGATGTTCATGGAGGGGGGGCCGTTTGGCGCGTTCGCGATTTTCGCGATTTGGGAGCGCTCTACGAGGGATTTTGTGGCTGCAACGGTGCCGTGTTTGTTCGTGTGGGGTGTCGACCCGGAAAGGGGGTTTCTCCGCGCCACAACAGGGTTTGGGAAGCGAATCTATCTTTGGCGATGGCCGACAAACGAGGCTGGGAAAATACTGCGGGCAAGGTAGTTTTCGCCAATGTCCCAGACATTCCATACCCCTTCAGAGGAGGAGCGTTCCGTTCACACGTCGCTCAGTCGTCGGAGTTTCCTGAAGTCGACAGCGTTTTTGGGTGGATCGAGTCTCCTGCTGCCTGCGTCCCTTTCGGCGCGGCCGACGCCGCAGGATAAATCGGAAACCTTAGCGGCGCAGCTTTATCGGTCGTTGGACGAGGTTCAAAGGGCGTTGATTTGTCATGCGTTTGAAGATCCGCTTCGGCAGAAGGTTGACAACAACTGGCTGATTTCGAAGAAGTCTATTCGGGAATGCCTGAAGCCTGACCAGTGTGATTTGGTGCGGCAGATTTTCCGGCATCTTCATTCTCCTGAGTTCGCGGATCGTGCGATGGAGCAAATGGTTCATGATTCTGAGGGAAAGGGTTTTGATGGGGGGACTTCGGTCGCGTTATTTGGGAAACCTGGCACGGGAAAGTTTGAGTTTGTGCTGACGGGGCGGCATTGCACGCGGCGTTGCGACGGGGACTCGTCCGAGGGAGCGGCTTTTGGGGGACCGATTTTTTACGGGCACCAAGCGGGATCGGATGACGCGGAGCCGGCGGATCATCCTGGGAATGTGTTTTGGTTTCAGGCGAAGCGGGTGAACGAAGTGTTTCGGGCGTTGAACGGCAAGCAGCGTTCGCTGGCGTTGGTGGACGCAAAAGGGCGGCCGGAGCGTGCGACGCAGACGGTGCAACTGACGGGCAAACGGGAAGGTTTGGCAGGGCTTCCGTTGTCTGAGTTGACGAGTGACCAGCGCGAGTTGGTGAATGGGGTGCTGCGCGATTTGTTGTCGCCGTTCCGGAAGCCCGATGCGGAGGAGGCCATGAAGCTCGTTCAGGCTCAGGGGTTAGAGAACCTGAGTTTGGCGCTGTTTAAGCGAAACGATGTTGGGAACGATGGCGTGTGGGATGTTTGGCAAATTGAAGGGCCAAACATGCTCTGGTACTTCCGCGGAGACCCGCATGTTCATTGTTGGGTTCACATCCGTGCCTAGGTTGGGGCGCGGAGCGACGGTCCTGTGGATGCTTTCGAAGGGACCATTCAACTCACCCAGATGCGTGTATGCGGTGCGAACGAATCACTTTTGAATCGCGGCGGGGGTGCTGACGATGGCGCTCAAGAGGGCAACAGCTTGCGGTAGGCAGTGCCCTCGTTTTGGTCGATGCGTTCGGGGCGTCCTTTATGCGAATAAATCAGCTTCGTGTGATCGAGTCCCAGTAGGTGCAAGATGGTGGAGTGCAGGTCGTGGACATGGAGACGGTCCTGCACCGCGTAGAGTCCGAGCTCATCGGTTGCCCCGTAGGTTTGTCCGCCCCGGACCCCTCCACCTGCCATCCACATGGTGAATCCCGTGGGGTTGTGGTCGCGTCCGTCGCCCTGCTCGCTCATCGGGGTGCGTCCGAACTCGCCGCCCCAGATGACAAGGGTTTGTTCGAGGAGGCCGCGCGCTTTGAGATCGGCGAGGAGTCCGGCGATGGGTTTATCGACGGCGCGGCAGAGTCGGGTGTGATTGGTTTCGATGCCTTTGTGGCTGTCCCACTTACTTCCGGCCCCGCTGTAGAGCTGGATGAAGCGGACGCCATTTTCAACGAGGCGCCGGGCGAGGAGGCAGTTTCGTCCGAACACTGCGGTTTCGGGACGGTCCATGCCGTAGAGCTGTTTTGTGGCTTCCGATTCTTTGGAAAGGTCGACGGCAGCGGGCGCTTCGGCCTGCATTTTGTAAGCGAGCTCGTAGCCACGGATTCGTGCTTCGAGTTCGGTGTTATCGGGGCGCGCGGCGTTGTAGTCGCGATTGAGCGAGGCGAGGAGGTCGAGCTTTTCTCGCTGGCGGGATTGGTCGATGCCTTTGGGATTGTCGAGGTACCTGATGGGAACGCCTTCGGCGTTGAACTCGACGCCTTGGTGGACGGCGGGCATGAAGCCGGAGCCCCAGTTACGGACGCCGTTTACGACGGTGCCTTCGCTGTCTTTGATGACGACGAAACCTGGCAGGTTTTGGTTGGAGGAGCCGAGTCCGTAGCTGACCCACGCGCCGAGGGAGGGGCGTCCCCCGAAGACGGATCCGGTGTTCATGGAGCAGACGCCACCGGCGTGGTTGATGCCGCTGGAGGCGCAGGAGTGGATGACGGCGAGGTCATCGGCGTGTTGGCCGACGTGTTCGAACCAATCGGAGACCCAAAGCCCGCTTTGGCCGCATTGTTTCCAGGTGCGTTTGCACTCGAGGAGGGGCGACTTGGTTTCGCCCATGGCGGTGATGGGCGGTTTGAAGCTTGCGGGGAGTTGTTTGCCGGCGAGTTCGTTCAGGAGAGGTTTGCGGTCGAACGTGTCGAGGTGGCTTGGACCGCCCTCCATGAAGAGAAAAATGACGTTTTTCGCTTGGGCAGCGCGGTGTGGGAGTCGTGTGGCGGCGGCGGGGAGGGGCGCTAGTTCGGCGAGAGCGGAATCGCCCGTGAGTGCCGCGAGCGCGACTGCGCCGAAACCGCATCCAGCTTGGTGGAGAAAGTCGCGCCGTGAAGCGGGTAAGTCGAAGCGGTGGCAGGACATGGATTTAGTGGAGGTAGAAGAACTCGTTGGTGTTGAGGAGCATCTGGCACAGGTCGTTCATGGCCTGACGGAAGGGGTTTGTGGGTTCGACGACTTTGGAGTCGGCGCCGTTCCAAGTGAACGCGGGACCTTGGGTCTTGGTGGGTGCCCACTGGATGAAGCCGTCCTTCCAGTTGGCATGGTCGGGGGTGGGAGTTGCCCCGGATGGAGTGCCTGCAATGATGCGAAGGGCTTCGATGCGGCCGTCCCAATGATGGGGTGCGTTTCGTTTGTGGAGACCGCCG
This sequence comes from Chthoniobacteraceae bacterium, assembly GCA_044347165.1. Lineage (GTDB taxonomy): Bacteria > Verrucomicrobiota > Verrucomicrobiia > Chthoniobacterales > Chthoniobacteraceae > JBEEPE01. Next base: position 5,698 of record JBIIXW010000072.1, on the reverse strand, counting down.
ATCACGATGCCGGAGGAGCCGTTGGTGAGTTTGGACCGGACGGTTAGGGGAACCGTCGCGGTTTGCGGTGCCGCTTTGGGGTTATCGAGGTCGAGGACGTTGAAGGTGGCAGAGTGTTCGGGGAGGGAGATTCGTGCGGCGATGTGATGGCGGTGGCCGAGTTCGAATCGGATGTTTGAGGGAACGACCTCGTAGGCGATGTTCGAGTTTTCGTCTTCTCCGACGAGTTGGATGATGATGTTTCGGGGTTTGAACCGGGATTTTTCGCCGGTGACTCCGAGGCTCCAGCCGAAGGATTCGACGCTGTCTTTTCCGCCGGACCAGCGCGACGCGAGGGTGCGTACGGCGGCGTTGGCGTCGATGGAGTCGAGTTGGGCGACGGCTTCGATGGTGAAGTCGTCGCCTTCTTTACCGGGGGTTTCGACGAGAACGCGCTCGTGGGGGGTATTTTCTTTGAACTCGCCTCCGGCTGGGGAAGAGCCTGCTTCGGTGAGGGCGGGGGGCAAGGTGCCAACTCGAGCGCGCAGGAACTGGTCTGCGGTTTCGCGTTCTGCGGCAGTGGGTGGACGACCGAGGGCGCGAATCCATGCGTCGTCGATGCTGGAGGCTTTTTCGGCGAGTTTGCGGGCGCGTTGGAGCGGCCATTCCCCGTTGACGAGGAGGAGCGCTTGCGTCGGGGTGGTGGTGCTTTGGCGTTCGGCGGTGCTGGAGAAACCCGCGGGCGCGTCGAGTGCTCGTAGGATTTCCGTCTGGTTATTGCGCTTTTTCATCGTGTAGATGGAGCGGCGCAGGGAGGTGCCGGCTTCTGCAGGGCCGCCCGCTTTCAGGTCGAGTTCACCGCTGGCAGCGAGCATGGCGTCGCGCACTTGCTCGGCGTCGAGGCGTCGCGGATTGAACCGCCAGAGGTAGCGGTTGGATGGATCGGTGACGGCGGCGGTAGCTGAGGGTTGGATGCGAGCGGTCTGTCGGTAGGTGGCGGAAAGCATCATCTCGCGATGAAGTTTTTTGAGGCTCCAGCCGTCTGCGACAAATCGTTGTGCGAGCCAGTCGAGGAGCTCGGGATGGCTCGGTGTTTCACCGAGTTTCCCGAAGTCGCTGGAAGTCGCTACAATGCCCCGACCAAAGTGGTACTGCCACACGCGGTTCACGATGACGCGCGTGGAAAGTTGGTTGCTCGGACGCGTGATCCAGTCCGCGAGGACGGTGCGGCGTCCGGTGGAATCTGGGAGTGGCTTGATGGCAGGTTCGTCGGGTTCCAGAAGCGTGAGGAAGCCGGGGGCGATGTCTTGTTCGCCCTTGCGGGTTTTCATGAGAACCGGCGGAGCGGCCGGGCCGACGTCGGTTGCGACAAACGCTTCTTGGAGAGGCGTGGGTTTGAGGTGATCAAACTGTTTCAGCTCGGTCTCGAGTTCTGCGAAACGTTTTTTGACCGATTCATCCTTGATGGATTTTGCGGCGCTCGCCTGTTCGAGGCGGATTTGGCGGTCGCAAATCACCATGTACTGCTTTTCGAGAGGGGCTCTCTCTGGTTCGGGTTTGTTGATGATGGCTTGGAGGTCGTCGTTGAACTTGCGCGTGGCGGACTTGGCTTTCGCGGCGAGGAGGGGTTTGAGAATTTCATCCATTTCTTTGCGGATGCTGGCGGTGGCCTCCTCCCAAGCGGCTTGTTTGCGTTGGTGTTCCGCCTTCTCTTGCGGGTGACCCAGCGTGAGGTCGTCGCGCCATTTGACGGGGGCGAAGAACGCGCGGAGGCGGTAGTAATCCTTCTGGAGGATGGGGTCGAACTTGTGGTTGTGGCAGTGGGCGCATCCGTAGCTCAGACCGAGGAACAGTTCCCCGCTGGTGTCGGTTATGTCGGTGAGGATGATGTCCCATTGGCCGGCGACGTCGCGCTGGTTGTATTCGTAGATGGGGAGACGGAGGTATTGCGTAGCCGTCAGGACTTTTGGGTCGTTGGGGGCGATTTCATCGCCGGCGAGCTGTTCGCGCACGAAGCGGTCGTAGGGTTTGTCGGCGTTAAGGCTTTCGATGACCCAATCTCGGTAAGGCCAGACGTTGGGACGGTAGGCGTCTTGGTTGTAGCCATCGCTTTCGGCGTAACGGGTGAGGTCGAGCCAATGTTGGGCCCAGCGCTCCCCGTAACGGGGGGACTCGAGGAGTCGGTTGATGAGGGTTTCGTGTGCGGAGGGGGATGGGTCGTTCAGGAAGGCGTTGATTTCGGCGGGGGATGGGGGGAGTCCGTGGAGGTCGAAGGTCGCGCGCCGGATGAACTCCTGACGGTCTGCCTCAGGGGCGGGGGTGAGTTTCAGCTCGGCGTGTTTTGCGGCGATGAAACGATCGATTTCGTTTTTTGCCCATGCGCCGCCTGCTTCTGGTGGAACGGGTTTTCCGAGGGGTTTGAAGAACCAGTAGTTGCGTTGCTCTTCGGTAAATCCGCCCTCGGTGACGACGACCTTTTTGTCATCGACGGGCCACGCAGCCCCGAGGCGCACCCACTTTTCGAGGGCCGCGATTTCGGTGTCCGAGAGTTTGTCTCGGGGCGGCATTTTGAAGTCTTCGTTGGTTTGGCGAACGGCCTCGATGAGGGGAGATTTGTCGGGGTCGCCGGGGACGACGGCGGGTCCGGTATCACCGCCGGTTTTGAGGTAGGTGATGTGGTCGACGCGGAGCCCCCCTTTTTGTTTTTTTTCGCCGTGGCACTCGAAACAGTGTTTCGACAGGAGGGGCCGGATTTCGTTTTCGAAGAACTTTCGAGGGTCCTCCCCGCGGGCGGATGCGGCGATGACGAGGGAGAGCGCGAAGAAGGCGAGGGCGCGAAGGTTCATTGGCAAGCGGCGACAGGGGGAAGGTTCAAGGGGGCAGATTGGCGGGAGCGGAAAGATTCGGGCGGTATTTTTGTTTCCTTCTCTCTAGCACGACGGAGGCCATGTGCAGTTTGGATGGGCGGAGTCGATTGTTTGACGGGGGGCGATTCTCTTCCTGCTGGAGTTCCGGAGTTTGTCCTGTGAGTCTACGCGGAATCATGAAAACCAACCTGACCGCCTCGGCGGCAACCATTCTCACCGCTTCAGTGATTTCTTTGACGTCCATGACCGGCTGTGACAAGCCGGCTGAGAAGCCTGCGGAAAAGGCAACGGCACCTGCGGCTCAGACGGCGGCTCCTGCGGAAAAGGCGGATGCGACGCCTCAGCCTCGTGTGGAAGTGGTCCCTGCGAAGCCTGAAGCGGCTCCTGCGGCTGAGAAGGCCCCAGGCGCTAAGCCAGAGGGGGATGCGAAGGAGCCGACGGCGGCGGCGGAGATGAAGTTGCCGGACGTGGTGGCGGATGTGGAAGGGGAGCCTTTGCCGAAGGGGGAGTTGGAGACGGCGTTGAAGAATGCGGTGCGCACACAGGGGATGGATTTGTCGGTATTGGACAAGATGCCGGCTGCGCAGCGTGCTCAGACGTACAAGATGGTGTTGGACGGGTTGATTTTGGAGCGTCTGGTTGCGAAGCGTTCGGCGAAAGTGGAGGTCAAGGATGAGGAAGTGGAGGAGCGTTTGATGCAGATTAAGAAGGGCTATCCGGACGAGGAGGCGTTCAAGAAGCAGGTGGAATCGAGCGGGTACACGTTAGACCGCGTGGTGAAGGACGTTCGTTCGTCGATTCAGCAGCAGCGCTGGATTGAGGAGCAGAAGAAGGGCGGGGTTGCGAAGGTTACGGACGCGGATGCGGAGGAGTTTTACAAGGGGAATCCCGAGCAGTTTAAGCAACCGGAGATGGTGAAGGCTTCGCACATTTTGGTGAAGTTGGGAGAGCAGACGAAGGAGGAAGATGTCGCGGTGAAAGAGAAGATTGCGAAGGAGTTGCTCGACCGGGTGAAGGGTGGCGAGGACTTCGCGAAGTTGGCGTTGGAGATGTCGGAGGACCCCTCGGCGAAGCAGAACAAGGGGGACTTGGATTTCTTCACGAAGGAGCAGATGGTGCCTGAGTTTTCGAAAGCAGCGTTTGAGGCGAAGTCGGGCGACATTGTCGGACCGGTGAAGACCCAGTTTGGCTTTCACATCATCAAGGTGACGGATCGTAAAGAGGCTTCGGTGATGAGTTTGGAAGAGGTGAAGCCGCGTTTGGTTTCGTTTCTTGAGAACCGGAAGTCGGACGAGTTTGTGCGCAAGATGTTGAAGGAACTCCGCGAAAAGGCGGAGGTGAAGGTGCACTTGCAGTAGCGGATTTTGCGGGGTCCTATGGGTCCTATGGGTCCTATGGGTCCTATGGGTCCTATGGGTTAGGTGCCGCGACGGTTACCGAACCAGACGATGTGCATGCGCTCGCAGAGGCGGAATCCGGTTTCTTGACAGATTTGCGGGAGCCATGCGCGTTTTGATTGCAGCTCGGTCTCTGTGATTCCCTCGGGCATCAGGAAAACGCGGCTGGGGATTGGGCGTATTCCTTCTCCGTGGATGGCCTCGAGCAGGCGATGAATCTCGTCGAGATCGCTTTGCTGCGAGACGACAAACTTCAGTTGGTACTCGCAGTGTCGCATCCAAGCGGCGATGACTCGGGGGTTGAGGCGCTGCGATTCGTGGCGTTCGCGTTGCGAGTCGGGGAGGGAGTTTGGGATAGGGGTGGAGTTCGAAAGTTTGGGGCTGAGAGAGGCAAGATCACACGCGATGTTTTCGGGATTTAGGGTTCCTGCGGTTTCGATGGTGATGTGGTGGCCTGCCGTGCGAAACCCTTGGGCCAGAGAGCGAATCTCCTTGGCGAGGAGGGGTTCTCCGCCGGTCAGGACCACATGGCGAAACGCAGGGCGGGAAGCGGCTTCCTCAAGGATGGAATCAACGGATCGCTGGGTGCCTTCGGGGTTCCACGATGCGTAGGGTGTATCGCACCAACGGCACCGAAGATTGCAGCCAGAGGTGCGGACGAAAAATGAGGGGGTCCCGGTCAGGGCCCCTTCGCCTTGAATCGAGTGGAATGTCTCAGCGATGTACATTCGGGCGGGGGGGCAGCGGCGCGGTGCTGACGTAGGAGGTGGGGTCGTGCAGTCCTGCGAGGAGAAACGCTTCGCGTCGTTCGACGCAGGTTCCGCAGGTCCCGCAATGCGTGTCTCCGCCTTCGTAACAGGACCAGGTGTTCGTGAAATCGATGCCGAGTTCGAATCCGCGCCGTGCGATGGCGGCTTTGTCGAGTTGGATGAAGGGGCGGATGAGGCTCACATGGGCGTAGGTGCCGCTCTGCATGGCGGCGTTCATTGATTGCATGAAGTCTTCTCGGCAATCGGGGTAGATGGCATGGTCACCGGCGTGGGCGGCGATGACGACACCGGTCGCGCCCTTGCTTTCGGCGAAACCGGCTGCGATTGCGAGCATGATGGCATTTCGAAACGGAACGACTGTTTGCTTCATCGACGTTTCCTCGTAGTGGCCTTTTGGGATCAGTCCGGAAGTTCCGAGCAACTGGGAATCGAAATGGTCGGCGATGAAACCTAGCGGAAGTTGAACGTTGGGCACGTTGGCGATCCGGCTGTGCAGGGCTGCAAAGGGCAACTCCCGAGGGTTGTGCCGCGACCCGTAATCGAAGCTCAACGTGGCGATGACTTCCATGCACGTGCGAGCGTGGTGGAGGGCCGTCACGGAATCCATTCCTCCGCTGAGGAGGACGATGACCCTTTCTCGAGCAGAACCGGGCGTTGCGGAGGTTGGCATGAGGGGCGTGTTATT
>JBIIXW010000071.1:0-15377 GCA_044347165.1 Chthoniobacteraceae bacterium | reverse complement strand
AAACGACACGATTGAGGTGGGTTCTGGGAGCGACACGGTTTTCGGGGATGCGGGTAACGATATGATTCGTTTCCGAGTGCAGGGTTTTGGACAGGCGGATGGGGATCGTGATGACTACTTGTACGGTGGTGACGGCGACGACACGATTTACGGGGGGGCTGGATCGGATTACATCAATGGGGGGGCGGGTCGAGACTTGTTGTTTGGCGATTTATCGATGTCTCGAAATGCTGCGCAGAGCGGGGATGGGAATGACACGATTCTTGGCGGAGCGGGGGATGATTCGATGTTTGGGGGTGGTGGTCGGGACGTGATGGATGGAGGGGTTGGGAATGACTACCTGGTTGGCGGGGCCGGTTCGGATGTGTTGAAGGGTGGTGCTGGGAACGACACGTTGCTGGTGGATTCCGCGACGGACTCCGCGTTGGGAGACTCTGGTCGGGACTGGCTATTAGTTCCGGTGCGGGCGTCCAAGATGTCTTACTCTGGGATTGAGCGGCTTACCAAGTATTGAGTCGGAATGTCACCGCAGCGAGAAGCCGAGGAGTTGGCGGAGTGGTTGAGGAAGCGAGTCGGAGTGATCTCGGATCGTGAGTGGTACCAGAGTGATCCGGAGGGGCATCTTAAAGCACTTGCGACGGTTTCGGCAGAAATTGATCGTTTGAGTTTGGTTTTGATGGGAGACACCGAGGTGTCGCCGCAGTTGAAACACTACCTTGTGAAGCGGAGCTTCGAGAAAGCGCTCAGCTTTCTCGAAACGGGGATTTCGGTTGAAGAGCGACACGAGTAGGGATGGCGGTGGTCGGTGGTCGACAGTTGCGTTCGGTCCCTTGTTGTCGGGAGGCATCATGCAGGCGCGAACGGAGTCTTTTTCGACTCACCCACAGAGTGAGCCTATTTCCGTCGGTCCAGGGAGCGAGGTCCTCCTCGGCGCCATTGGCGCGCCTCACGACAAACAGGGGCATCGCCTCGGTGAGCCCACCCCTCTTTCCGAAGCCCTAGAGTGGCGACCAAGGTATCTCGCCCCTACGGGGCTCAGATGGTTTTTAATCTCTTCCTCGGGCGTTGCCCGAGGCTGTCATGAGGTGCCCTGTTTGGGCGCCGGAACTGCCCCATTTCCGAAACCGCTTTCAAGCAAAGTCCAACCCGAATGCCTGCGGGAGACTGTGCCCATTCCCGGTTAAGGTTTATCTGTGTGGACTCTCCTCTCGAGGGGGGCTTGTTTAGAACCACTTCTTCTTTTTGAAGTAATAAATTTGGGCGATGGCGATGAGGGCCATGATGGCGAGGCTTGAGAGATAACCGTAGCGCCAGTGGAGTTCGGGCATGTTGAACGGAAGGGCAATCCCATCGGTTTCTTTTTGGAAGTTCATGCCCCAGATGCCTGCCAGAAAGGTCAACGGGCTGAAGATGGCGGACAGCACTGTGAGAACCCGCATGATTTCGTTGGTGCGTATTCCGACGGACGACAGGTAAAGCTCCATCAGGCTCGTCACCGAGTCGCGGTAGGCCTCGATGAGATCCATGATTTGGACGGTATGATCGTAGCAGTCACGAAGGAACACCTTGGTTTCACGACGGACGAGTCCGCTTTCGTCGTGGAGGAGGGCATTGATGACATCGCGTTCAGGCCAGACGAAGCGACGGAGTTGGGAGAGGGTCTGTTTGCATTCATGGAGTCGGTGGATGTGTTCGGGCGACGGTTCGCTGATGACCACGCTGTCGAGTTCTTCGATATGGTCGCCGAGGCTTTCGAGGATGGGGAAATGGTTGTCGATGATGGAGTCGGTGAGCGCGTACGCGAGATGGTCGGGTCCGCATTTTCGGATGAGGCCGCGTGCATGGCGAATGCGTTCTCGAACGGGGGTGAACGTGTCTCGGAGCGGCTCTTCTTGAACGGTGAGGACGAAGTTGGGGCCGAGGAAAACGGAGACTTGCTCGATACAAAGTTCGCTGGCGGCCTCGAGGTAAACCATTTGAAGGATGATAAAAAGGTGGCCCTCGTACGGCTCAACTTTCGGGCGCTGACGGGAATGCTGCGCGTCTTCGATGGCGAGTGGGTGCAGGTTGAAGCGTGCGGCTAGTTGGTTCAGGAGAGTGCCGTCACCGATGCCGTCCAACTCCACCCAAAGGACGGAGCCGTCTGTTGATGCGGGAATCTGGTCAACTGTCGTGACAATCTGCTCTTCGAAGTGCGATGGATTGTAGGTCGTAAATCGGAGGACAGGCTCGATTGGCGGCGCGGTGGGAGCAGGTGGCGTCCCCGGTTCAGGAGTGGCAATCCGGGAGCGCTTTTTTCTGAGTCGACTGAGAAACATATCAGTAAATCTCAACAGGGGAGCGTTTTCCGTCCTCCGGACTCCGGCTGAATGCTGCGGTCTCACCTAGGGTGTCAATCCGGAGTTGGAGCACTTTTGCGTCGCGTTGTCGGAAGAGAGATTCGTCCCAAGAGTCCGCTGGAGTCATGCGAGCCTTGAACTGGGCGACATTTTTTAGCGCACGGTTGAGTTCGCTTCGGCTGACACTCGAGAGGTGGGTGAGTGCTTCTTCGACGCACGGGATGCGGTGGCAGATCATTGCCAAATCGTTGCCTGCCTCGATGGCGAGGCGGATGGTCTCTGCAAGTCCGAAGTGGTTGAGGATGGCGCCCATGTCGAGATCGTCGGTCATGACGAGTCCGGTGAACCCTTGCTCGTGGCGCAGGAGGTCTGTGATGACAGACCGCGAGAGGGAGGAGGGGAGTCGTTCGGTCTCAAGCGCCGGATAGAAGGCGTGGCCGATCATCATGGAATCGACACGGTTACCGATACTTTTGAAGACGTGCAGTTCGTTGGCTTCCAGGTCCGCTTTTGCGAGGTTGATGACTGGAAGCTCGTGATGGGCATCTAAGGGGGCGCGCGAATATCCGGGGAAATGTTTGCCACAGGTGAGAATTCCTTCTGCGCGGAGGGCGTCGTTGAACAGGCCTGCGTTTCGAATGACTTGGGTGGCAGTGTTTCCGTAACAACGTCCGCGGAGCGAGTTATCAGCTTCGTCGTTGAACGAAATATCGAGGACAGGGCAGAGGTCGAGGTTGAAGCCAAAAATGCGCAGCAGTTCGCCGGTGATGGAGCCGTGGCGCTGAATGAGTTCGGGGGAGTTTCGGTCGCGAAGCTGGTTTGCGTTCGGCGGCTCGTTACCGATGAGCTTGAGGCGTGAGACGCGTCCACCTTCTTGATCGATGGTGATGATGGGTGGGGTCTTCGAAAGATCTTTGAGATCGTCGATGAGTTTCCTTAGCTGGGTGGGCGATTCGATGTTTCGCCCGAAAAGGATGAATCCGCCGGGTTGAATGCGCCGGAAGGACGCGGCTGTTTCGGGGTCGAGGGTGGTTCCGGGTACGCCGGAGAGGAGGAGTTGGCCGAGGGAGTTGTCCATGTGTGGTTTCGTTTGAGGGTAGGCGTGTGGGGTTTTAGAGTGGATGGAAAAGTTACGGGACTGAGTTGTCATCTGGCGCAAAGGCAATAGGGATAACAAACGTTAAACGGTCGAAATGCTTTACATCCTGATTATTGTCGCAACGGTGCTGATTTCGGGCTGGGCTTCGATGAGGATTCGCTCGGTTTATCGGCAGTATTTGGGCATTGAGAGTGTGCGAGGAGCGAGCGGTATGGAAGTGGCTGCCGCGATTTTGAACCGGAGTGGGATTCACGACGTGGAGATTGTGGAAATCGCGGGGGATTTAACGGATCACTACGACCCAGCCGAGAAGCGGTTAGCGCTCTCTTCTGCGAACTATCATGGGACTTCTTTAGCGGCGATTGGTGTAGCGGCTCACGAGTGTGGGCATGCCCTTCAGCATGCGGAGCAGTATGGTCCTTTAGTTTGGCGCATGAGTGCGGTGGGTATTACCAACTTTGCGAGCCAGTTGGTTTTTTGGATTCCGATTTTAGGTGCGGGAACAGGGTTAATGCGGGGCAAGACAGCGATGGTTTTGATGGCGGCTTGCTGGGGAATTTTGATGCTGTTCCAACTCGTGACCTTGCCCGTTGAGTTTGACGCTTCCCGACGCGCGAAGCGGGTGTTAGCCCAACTTGGGTACACGGTGGGAGAGGAAGATGCGCAGGGTGTTTGCGCGACGCTTGATGCTGCGGCGTGGACCTATGTGGCTGCCTTTATCAGTAGTCTCGCGTGGTTTCTCTACCATGCTCTGCCCTTGCTGCTTGGTGGACGTCGCGAAGACGAGTAGCACGCAGCGGGGATTGTCCGAAAACGAAGCGGCTGGTTAGTCGCGGAAGTTACCGAAGGCGAGTGCAACGCTGAAGTCTTTGGACCGGAGGAAGGAGATGACGGCTTGGAGGTCGTCTCGCTTTTTCCCTGTGACGCGGATTTGTCGCTCCTGCAGGGTGCATTGGACTTTGGCTCCGTTTTCTTTCACGGCCTTGATGATCTCCTTGGCCTTTTCGCCATCGAGTCCCTGCTTGATCAGGAAGTCTTGGGTGGCGTGGCCGAGTGGAGAGACGGCGGGGTCTTTTCGTTCAATGTTCCGGAGATCGACATTTCGTTTGGCGAGTTTGCCAATGACGATTTCGTGGAGTGCCTGAAGGCGAGCTGAGTCTTCTGCGGAAAGATGGATTTTGGATTCGCGCGGCATCCAATCGGCAGCGGCTTGGGAGCCTTTGAAATCGAATCGGGTTGCGAGTTCCTTGCGGGCCTGGTTGAGAGCGTTATCCACCTCTTGTTTATCCACTTCGGAGACGATATCGAAGGATGGCATGGTTGGTTTTCTGGGGTGCGGGATTAGTGACGGAGTGCTTTAACAGGATCCATTCGCGCGGCAAAAGCGGCGGGTATGAGTGCGGCAATGGTGCAGATGATGAAGGCGCTGATGCAGATGAGGGTGATGTCGCGAGTGACGAACTCCGCCGGGATTTTACTAAACTGGTAGACGCCGGGGGGGAAAATGGGGATGCCGAGTTGATTTGAGAGCCAGTCTTTAAACTCGTTACGCCAATGGGTTAGGCTCATGCCGAGGGTGAGTCCGGCGATATTTCCGAAAAGTCCGACGATGACGCCTTGGAGCAGGAACACGAGAATGATTTGGGAGCGGGTCGCCCCGATTGCCTTTAACACGCCGATTTCGCGGGTCTTGAGAACGGTCACGGTGATGAGGGTGTTCATGATGCTGAACGCAGCGACAACGACGATGAACATGAGCAGGAACATCATGGTGTTTCGTTCGATGGCGATGGAGTCGAAGATTTCCGCGTTCTGATCAATCCACGAAAGAACGCGGAAGGTGTCACCCATGTGTTTGACCAACGGTTCCTTGAAAAGGTCTGCGCTATCGGCATCGGGTAGACGGACTCCGATGCCATGTACGCCATCGCTCAGGTTGTAGAGTTCTTGAGCGATATGAAGCGGGGCGAGGAGGATGTCTGAGTCGTACTGAAAGCGACCGGTTTCGAAGATGCCTTTGATGGTTAGGGATTCTGGGAGAACCATGGAGCGGATCTGCTCGATGGCGGCTTTGCTATCGGGCGCGGTTTCGGCGTCCTTGAGGGCTTTGAGGACTCCTGAAAGATCTTTGGCGGGGTACACTTGGATTTTGTCGCCGACTCGGAGGCCGAGCGACATCGCCATGCCTTTGCCGATGAGGGCGCTATTGCCTACGAGCGTGCGTTCTCCGTCAAGGAGGGGGTAATCGGCTCCCGTGACCGTTTTTTCGAGTTCGAGGTCGATGCCGCGGATTTGAACGGCGCGAACCATGCCGATTTGCGTGGCGAGCAGGACGGGGCCTTGAACGAACGGCGCGGTTCCGCGGACGGCGGGATGGTTGTGGAGTTTTTTTGCAGCGGCTTCCCAGTCATGAAGCACGCCCTCGGAGGAGTCGACGGAGAGGTGCGCATCGAAGCCAAGAACTTTGCGGCGGAGTTCGTGATCGAATCCGGTCATAACGGAGATGACGAGAATGAGCACGGCGATGCCGAGGGTGACTCCGAGGACGGAGACCACGCTGATGACGGAGATGAACGTCCGTTTTGGTCGGAGGTACCGAAGGGCGAGGAAGAGAGGGACGGGGAAGCGCACGGGATTAGGCGAGGAGGCTGTGGAGTTGGGCGAGGATGGTGGGAATTACGGCGAGGGGAGCTTCGGTGGCCTCGTATTCGAGGGCAACGAATCCTCGGTAGCCGGATGATTTGATGAGGGATACGAGTTTGGGGAGGTCGGCAGGTTGCGGAGTTTTTTGTCCGTCGGGCCGAATCTCGGTTTTCAGTTGGATATTGACGGCGTAGGGGAGGCAGCGTTCGAAGTCGCTGTAGGGGTTTGGTGTGCGGAAGTTTCCGGAGTCGAGGTTAACGCCGAGCCAGGGACTTTTGACATGGGCGATGAGTTGGAGCAGGTGTTCTGCGGATCCGATGGCGTCGTGGTTTTCGATGCCGAGGAAGATGCCTTTTGATCCGGCGTAGTCGGAGCATTCTTCGAGGGCTTGAATGACGAGTTGATCGGCTTCTTCGCGCGGGAGATTTTTGTTGTGGCCTGCGAATACGCGGATGTGTGGGGCACCGAGGATGGATGCGCGATCGATCCACATTTTGCATTTTGCGATTTCTTCGTCGCGTTTTGGTCCTTTTTCGAGGGAGAAGTTGTTTCCGATGGCGGTGCCGCTGATAGAGATGCCTTTGAGAAAGGCGTGTTTTCTGACGTTGGCGAGGTAGGTGTCATCGACGGTGCGGGGGAAGAAGTAACTGGTAAGCTCGGCACCTGCGCAGCGGTGTTCCGCGCAGTAGTCGAGGAAGCTGAACATGGTGAAGGGCGGTTCGGCGGCGGGTTTATCTGATCCGTTTGCCAGAGGGCCCGAGAAGTGATTCCGCAGCGAGTAGGCGGCGAGGCTGAGGAGCAGGCGCGGACGTCCAGTGCGCGGCATGGGTGCTATGGCGCTGGCGAACGGTGTCGCAACGAGGGCTGATGCTGCGAGCGAGAAGTGGTTGAGGAGGGTGCGGCGTGAGATGGCGGCGTTTTGCATGGCGGGAGGCGGTTTATTTCTCGGATGAGAACGCGGCTTGGAGTGCGCGGGTTTTCATCCAGTGGGTTGCTTCTGGAGTGCTGGAGTGTCCGATACCGGGTTGAGTGTAGATGGCCTTTTGTGAGGGGATGGCGTTGTAGGCGGCGAAGATACCAGTGGGGGGGCAGACAGTGTCGACGAACCCGACGGTGACGATGCCGGGGGCTTTGATGCGGCTCGCGAAGTTGACGCAGTCGACGTAGCGGGAAGCTTCGGCGATTTTCTGGTCGTCGTCGCCCATGGGATCGGCTTTGAGAAACTTTGGCCAACCGTTGATGCGGTTTGCGGCGAAGCCCGTGTGGTCGCACATAGCGGGAACGCCCGCTGCGAAGAAGGTGATGCGTGAATCGAGCCCTGCGGCGGCGAGGGCTTGGGCTCCCCCTTGGCTACTGCCGAAGACAATCATGGTTTGTCCGTCCCAATCTTTTTGGGAGGTAAGGAAATCAATGGCGCGAATGATTCGGAGGAACATGCCAACGAAATAGTGGGATTCGCGGCTGGTGATTCCGCGGAAACGGTAATCTTTGAGGGAGGTTGCGGACAGACTGTTGGCTTGTCCGTCGTAATGTTCTGGGGGGCGACCGTTCGGGATACCGTGGGCGTTGATATCCATCGCGAGAAACCCCTCTTTGGCCCAAGCGATGGGGCCGGCGGTGGAGGCGCTCCGAACTCCGGCGCCGTGGAGTGTAAGGATGGCCGGTTTGAGGACGGGGTCTTTCGAGGTGGGGCGCGCGAAATAGCCTGAGACATCAGGACCGACGCATTTGACTTGGACATCGAAGAGTTCGATGTCGGGTTGCGGCGATGGGGCTTTGTTGAGCCGCGGGTTGGGTTGGATACTGGAGAGCTGTTTTTTTTTGGTGTCCCAGAAGAGGTCGAAGTCCTCTGGGGCGGGCATACTGGGCTGGATGACTTCGGGAGAAATCGCGGCGGCGCAGAGGGCGGAGACTTTGAGTCCCGACGGGGCGGTGGCGACGATTTTGCAGGAGAGGAAGCCGGGTTCATCGAGTTTTCCTTCGATTTTGAAGGTTCCGTCCTCATTCAGTTGAGCTTTGCCTTCGAGGAAGGGTGGGAGTCCGTCTTTGGAGAGTTGCCAGTCTGCGACGGAGCCTTTGAGCGAGTCGGCGGCGGGTTTGAAGTGGAATGTGACGGTTTCGCCGGGGAGGTACCAGGCTTCTGGGCGGTCGGTGTGGGACTGGATCTTGGGAACTTCTCCTTTTGAGGCGGATTTGTTTTCGACCGGTGGGGTTGGGGTCGACGTGGCTTGTGCGGGGAGGAGTGCAGTGAGAAGCAGGCTGGCGAGGAGTGGGGGGCGCATGGATTTCGGGGTTAGCGTTCGACGGATTCACCGGCTTTTTTCCAGCCGATGATGCCTGCGGAGAAATGTTTCACGTTGGTGTACCCGAGTTGGCGGGCCAGATCTGCGGCTTCGCGGTAGGACCCACAATCTTCGTTGCTGCAGTAGGCGACAATCAGTGCGGATTTATCTTTCGGGAGGAGTTTTGGGAGATCGGCTTCTTTTGCGATGAAGTCAATGGCTCCGGGGATGTGGCCGGCGCGGAAGGAGTCGGTGCCGTTGACATCGAGGAGGGTGATTTTTTGTTCGGCGATGGCGCGTTTGAGTTCGTCGAGCGGGATATCGGGGTATTTCTCTGCGGCGGGGGCGAGCGGGATGAAGAGGAGGGTGAGCGCGGCGAGCGCTTGGCGGCGGTTCATAGGAGTGAGATGTTGGGGGAGGTGAGGCTTGGAGGGAAGAAAGACCAAAGGGATGATCCCTAGGTTTGACATCTTGGGCTGAGGGGTTATTTTTCACGACCCACCACGGCGCAGGTTGTGGTGAGCGGACGTTGGTTTCGAGCGAGAGAAGTTTCCTGAGAGGGTATTCCGAGAAAGCTCCGAGCCGAATGTCAGTTTTGTAGGAACATTTTCGATTTAACTCGCAGTCAACACGTTATGAAACGCACCTATCAGCCCTCCAAGAGGACCCGCAAGCAGCAGTTTGGTTTCCGTGCGCGCATGAAGACCAAAAATGGTCGCGCGATTCTTTCTCGCCGCCGTCGTCATGGCCGCAAGCGGCTGTTGCCAAAGGGCGTAGAAGTTCATTTCGAGCGCCAGACTGACCAGAACAACAACGCGGCTCGCGCTTTGGTTCGTCGGAAGCAGCGTCGTGCGGCGGTTCGTGCTGCGGCAAGGGCTCCGAAAGCTGCATAAAGATTTCAGATTGAGTTTTTTATGGGTCTGCCGCTTTCGGCAGGCCCATTTTTTTTACGGTGTTTTGGGGTGAGATGGCGCGGTGGTTGCGGAGTTGTTTGGGGTGAAGTGGACGAAATGATTTTTTGAAGCAGCTTAATTTTGGAGGTAACACATGACTGCGTTTCTTGAGTACGTATTGAAATCGTTGGTGGATCATCCGGAGGATGTCGTGGTGACTCGCTCTGTTTTTGGTGCTTCGCCGGGAGAATCCATCACCCCTCGGGAAATTTATCAGGCCGAGGTGAGGCGCTCTGATGCGGGGAAAGTGATTGGTAAGCAGGGGCAGACCATCGGTGCGATTCGCGCGTTAATGCAGGTGGGGGCGGAGCGTTCTGGGCGGAAGGTGAGTTTTGAGCTCTTGGATTAGCAGTCGACCAGAGAGGAGTTGATGCGTGGGGCGATAACTTTTTTCGGGGGTGCTAGGCCAGATCGCGGCTGAGAGTTTATTTTGATGAGCAAATCTCTTGAGAATGACTTGGTCCGATTGGTGGGGCGCCAGCGGGTGAGTATCGACGCGGTCGTTCGTCGGGAGCACGGGGGAGATCGTTGGTTTGCGAACTGTCTTCCCGACGTGGTGGTTCAGGCGGGTTCAACGGAGGATGTTCGGAAGGTGATGCGGTACGCGGATCGGAAAAGTGTGCCGGTGACGCCGAGGGGTGCGGGTGTGGGCTACGTTGGGGGGTGTGTTCCACTCCGTGGAGGGATTTCGTTGTCGGTTTCTGGGATGCAAGCCATTCGAGAAATCCATGTGGAGGATGGCGTTGCGGTGGTGGAGCCTGGGGTGATTACGGGGGTGTTGCAGGAGGAGGCGCGCCGGCGCGGGATGTTCTATCCACCGGATCCAGCGAGCTTGGCAGAGTGCAGTTTGGGAGGGAATATTGCCACGAATGCGGGTGGGCCTCGATGTTTAAAATACGGTGTAACAAGGCATTATGTGCTTGGGCTTGAGGCGGTGGTTGCTGGGGGGGACGTGATTCGTGCGGGTGGGCGGACGCACAAGAACAAGACTGGGTTTGATTTGACGGGATTATTTGTTGGATCGGAGGGGATGTTGGGGGTGGTGACGGAGGCGACGCTGCGATTGTTGCCATTGCCGCCTGCGCGCGCGGTTTTGTCCGCGGCGTTCCGGCGTTTTGACGAGGCGGCGGCGATGGTTCAGCGTGTCTTTCGGGCAGGTTTTTTACCTGCGGCCTTGGAGGTTGCTGATTCTTTTACGTTGGAGGCGGCCCGCAAGTTTTGCGGATCCGCGGTGGTTCCTTCGGGGGAGGGACACCTTTTGATTGAGTTAGACGGTCAGTCGGGATCGGTTCGTTCGGAGGTTCGAGCGCTTTCGGCACTGATACGTGAGTCGGGTTGTCTGCATTTGCAGACGGCGTTTGGGGAAGGTCCGTGCGAGAAGCTCTGGGAGTTACGGCGCCGTTTTTCGGCGTCGTTGAAGGGCACGGGTTTAGTGAAGTTGAATGAGGATATCGTCGTGCCGCGCAGTCGGTTGGTTGATTTGGCCGAGTTTGCAGCAGGGTTACGGAAGAAGCATGGATTTCCGGTGGCGTGCTTTGGACACGCGGGTGACGGGAATATCCACGTCAACGTGATGGCAGCGGGGTATCACGAAGATACAAAGATCAAGGCGAAGGTGACTCGCGTTTTGGACGAGTTGTTTGCGAAGGTTCTCGAATGGGGTGGGGCGATCACTGGCGAGCACGGCATTGGAATCGCCAAGCAGCGCTGGTGGAGCCAAGCGGTGCCGGCGGCGAATCGACGATTGCACGCCGCGCTGAAAGCCGCGCTCGACCCTCGCGGAGTGGTGAATCCCGACAAGTTCGTCAAGTAATCGGGCCAAGCAGCGTTTAATCCGCACCTGCGGATGCCACCTCGGTTTGTTGGCGAAGGGGGCCGCCGCGCTGGCGCAGGATTCCGGTTAGGACCGCATTGGCGATTCGTTCGCGGGTTTCCGGTTTTGCGATGGTTGCGTTCTCTTTTGCGTTGCTGAGAAAGCCACATTCGACCAGCACTGCGGGATTTTCATTTTTCACCAGCACACGGAATCGGGCTGTCTTGACCCCGCGGTCCGCGAACCCGCAGCCCTTCACGAGAGAACTTTCGATGTTCCGAGCAATCTGGCGGGCCTCCGAGTCGTGGTAGTAGGTCTCAAATCCGTTGGCTTTGCGGTTGGTGCTATCGTTGAAGTGGATGCTGACAAAAATAGCGTTTTCCTGCCGGTTTGAGATTCGCGCACGCTCGTCGAGGGGAATGAACACATCGCTTCGGCGGGTGACGACGGTTCGGAAGCCGTTGTCGTGTAGCTTTGCGTCTAATCGGCGAACAACGTCGAGCGTGAGATTTTTTTCCATGAGGCCGCGTCGGGTTGCGCCGTTGTCATGTCCACCGTGACCTGGGTCGAGAACGACGGTAGTGAAGGTCCGACTGGTGCGTCTGACCCTAGAGACGCTGAGGGATTCACAGGCCGTCAGAGAGAGGAGAAGGATCAAAAAGAAAGGGGCGAGCGGGAAATGGCTGCGTTGATTCATTTTGAGTCTGAAAAGGGGGAGGATGGACATAAGGTGGGGGCGAGACAAGATGAAGCGATGAACGGGATTTATGCGGGACTGGCGGCAGTGCTCGGGGTAGGGCTTTTCGCGATGGAGCAAACGGACGTCATGGGGGCTGAGAGTGAGCGGATGGCAAATCACTTGGTGGGAAGTTCGTCTCCGTACCTGCTCCAGCACGCGCACCAGCCGGTGGAATGGTATCCGTGGGGTGAGGAGGCGTTTGCGAAGGCACGCCGGGAGAACAAGCCGGTGTTTCTCTCGATTGGGTATTCGACGTGTCACTGGTGCCACGTGATGGCGCGTGAATCGTTTGATCATCCGGAAATTGCGGCTCAGCTGAACCGCGACTTTGTTTGTATCAAAGTGGACCGAGAGGAGCGTCCGGACGTTGATCGGGTTTACATGACGTTCGTTCAGGCGACGACGGGAGGGGGTGGTTGGCCGATGTCGGTTTGGTTGACCCCCGAGCTGAAGCCATTCTTTGGGGGCACGTATTTCCCGCCGACGGATCGGGTTGGGCGTGTGGGTTTTCCAACAGTATTAAAGCGGGTAACCGATGCTTGGAGAGACGAGTCAGACAGGTTGCGGGAGACGGCGGACGGCGCGATTTCGACGTTGAGGGAGCGGGTGGGAGTGGTTGAGATGGGGGCGGAAGTAAATGTGGCGGAGGGGTTTGAGGCCTTTCAGCAGGCGCTGGTTCGGACGTTTGATTCGGACGAGGGAGGATTTGGGAGGGCGCCGAAGTTTCCGAGACCCAGTCAGCTGAGTGCGTTATTGAGGGTTGGGAAACGTTGGTCGGTGATTGAGGGAAAGGAGGCGGATGGGCGAATTGCGGCGGGGATGGCGCTGGCCACGCTGCGGAAGATGGCTGCTGGTGGGATTCGAGATCAGCTGGGGGGCGGCTTTCACCGATACTCGGTGGACCGGTTTTGGCATGTGCCTCATTTCGAGAAGATGCTGTATGATCAGGCGCAGTTGGCCTGCGTCTATTTGGAGGCGGCGCAGATGACTGGGGCGGCTGATTTGGAGTTGGTGGTGCGGGAGATTTGCGACTACGTGCTCGGGGTCCTGAGGGATTCTGCTGGAGGCTTCCACGCGGCGGAGGATGCGGATTCTTTGTTAAAAGCGAGTGGGGAAGAACATGCCGAGGGAGCCTACTATGTTTGGACGGCGGGAGAGCTGCGCGGGGTTTTATCGGACGAGGAGTACCGGGTGTTTGCTGCGACCTATGGCGTCGAGTCCATGGGGAATGCTCCCGAGGGCTCGGATCCGACGGGGGAGTTGAAGGGGAAGAACACGCTGGTGTTGCGTGGCGACGAGGGTGCGATGGTTGAAAAGCTTGAGTTGGGTGCGGAATCGTATCGGGCACTGTTGTCTGGGGCGCGGGCGAAGGTTCTTGCTTTGAGGGCAGCTCGGCCACGTCCACATCGGGACGACAAGATTGTGGCGTCTTGGAATGGAATGATGATTTCTGCGCTTGCGCGTGCGGGGGCGTATTTTGGAGAGGAGCGTTATCTGGCTGCGGCTTTTGAGGCGGTGCGTTTTTTGAAAGGGCGCATGTGGAACGATGGCGTGTTGGCGCGGAGTCACCGAGGAGGCACGAACTCAGGGGCAGGGTTTGCTGAAGACTATGCGTGTGTGGTTTCTGGATTGATTGATTTGTACGAGGCGACAGGAGGTCGGGAATGGATTGAGTGGGCTGTTGAGTTACAAAGGTCGCTCGATGCGAAGTTTTTTGATGTTGCCCGGGGCGGTTATTTCAGTTCGGACGGAAGCGATTCGAGCGTATTGCTTCGGATCAAGGAGGATCACGATGGGGCTGAGCCAGCAGCAAGTTCTGTTGCGGCAGAGAACGCATTGCGGCTCTCGGTGATTACGGGGGAGGCGGAGTTCGCGGAGTCGGCGATGCGGACATTTGCGGGTTTTTATGGAGTGATGAAGCAATCAGTTACGGCGCTGCCGAGGTTGTTGAGCGCGATGGATTCCACGATGGAGTCGGGCCTTCAGGTTGTGGTCGCGGCGGACGAGGCTGACAACGTTGCGGAGTTAACTCGTGCGGTGTTTCGTCGGTACTCGCCGGGTCGCGTGGTGCTGTGGGCGGGACGCGGACGGTTTCTCCGCAAGGGAGGCGTGGATTACGTCAAGGTGGAAGGGAAGCCAACGGTGTATGTGTGCCGCAACTTTATGTGTCAGCGCCCGGCGACGGATTTGGGTGGGCTGACTGAGGCGCTGGAGGTATCGGATAGCAAGTGAGGGACTGAATCGTCAGCGTTGTTCATCGGTGACTTGGACGAGGTAGGCGCAGCAAGCGGGCTTTGCACCGCTGTTCGAATCGTGTCGGAGCCACCGCAGAAAACAATCAAAAGGGGGGGGCACTTGCCCCCCACTGCTTTGAACGTTGAATAGCGGACTGGGGCTAAGAGACCGTGAGCATTCCGAGGATAGTTTTCGGGAAAACACCGGCGACGAGAATACCGACGATGAGCACGCTAATCGCGATTCGGCTCAGGGGGGAAATCTCGATCACAGTGGTTTCGTTGGGTTCTTGCCAGAAGGCAGCGGCCACTACTCGGAGATAGAAGTAAAATCCGGCTGCCACGGCCACGATACCGAGTCCGACCAGCGTGAACTGCTGCGCTTTCACGGCTTGCGTGAACACGAGGAACTTTCCGTAGAAGCCCGCCGTGAGCGGAATTCCTGCGAGGGAAGCCATGGCAATCGTGAGCGCGAATGCGAGGAACGGGGAGCGTTTGGCCAGCCCGTTGAAGTGGGCGATGTCGTCTCCTTTCGAATGGCTTGCCACGGTTTGAAGCACCAAGAAGGCAAGAAGCGTCATGGCGAGGTAGCCCGCGAGATAGAACGCGACCGAACTGGCGGATGATCCAAATGCCGATGGCGAGTTTTCGGTCTGTGAAGAGGCGAGTGCCATCAACAGATAACCCGCGTGGCCGATGCTCGAATAGGCGAGTAGCCGCTTGAGGTTGTTTTGAGGCAGTGCACCGAGATTACCGACGAGCAACGTCGCACCCGCCACAACGGTGAGAATCAAAGCGACCTTCGCCGCGACTGGGGATGCCCCGAGGAAGGGTTGGATGACGCGAACGGCCAACAGGAACCCAGCCGACTTTGACGCGACGGATAGGAAAGCCGTAATCGGTGTCGGGGCGCCGGAGTAAACGTCCGGAATCCAGATGTGGAACGGTACTGCACCGACTTTGAAACCGAGTCCGACGAGTACGAGCAAGAAGGCGAAAAGAATCGCTGTCTCGGAGTTCTGCAGCGTGGCGAGTTTGGCTGCGACTTTGGCGAGGTTGGTGTCGCCGGTGATGCCGTAAATCCAGGTCATTCCGTACACGAAAAATCCGGTGCTGAGTGCTCCGAGGATGAGGTATTTCACTCCTGCTTCCAGCGATTCGCTTTGGCCGCGGAGGTAGGCAACCAACACATAGAAGGAGATGGTCACTAGCTCCAACGCAACAAAGGCGAGGACCAAATCCGTTGCCGATGCCATCAGCATCAGACCGGCACAG
>JBIIXW010000189.1:0-4935 GCA_044347165.1 Chthoniobacteraceae bacterium | reverse complement strand
GTGGGATGCAACCTGACGATTCCGCACAAGGTTGCGGCGGTGGGGCGGATGGCGAGGTTGGACGATTCGGCAAAGGCGTTTGGCGTGGTGAACACGGTGCGGGTGGAGGCGGGTGGGCTTACGGGGTTCAATACGGATGGTCCAGGACTGGTGCGTGCGTTGGAGGCGGAGTTGGGGTGTGGATTGAGGGGGCGTCGGGTGTTGCTGTTGGGGGCGGGTGGAGGGGCGGGTCGTGCGGTGGCGCTTCAGTGCGCGATGGAGGGGTGCGCGCGGTTGTGGTTGGCGAACCGGACGCCGGGGAAGCTGGTGGAGTTGTCGGCGGAGGTGGAGAAGATTTTGGCGGGTGCGGGGCAGGTGGGCTGTGTGGGGTTGGGCGAGGCGGAGTTGGCGGGGGTCGTGGAGGAAGTGGATTTGGTGTTGCAGTTTACCTCACTCGGGATGGCAGCGGATGATCCGTCGCCGCTTCCGTTGCACCTTTTGCGCAGCCATCACCGGGTTTACGACACTGTCTATGCGGGGGGAGATACTGCCCTGGTGCGGGCAGCTCGGGAGCGCGGGATTCCTGCAGCGTCGGGGCTGGCGATGCTCCTGCACCAGGGTGCGCTCGCGTTTGAGATTTGGTTTGAGCGAGCGGCCCCGTTGGAGGTGATGCGGAGGGGGCTTTACGGGGGATGAGCCGGCGGATGGGTCCTATGGGTCCTATGGGTCCTATGGGTCCTATGGGTCCTATGGGTCGGGTTGTCGGGGGGGATTAGTGCATGCGGCCTTCGTCGAGGTCGATGTAGTCGAAGAAGGTTTGGACATCGGTGCGGTGGGTGTAGCCGCCTTCGGCGAGGCGCTGTTGGAGGCGCTCGGAGAGGTCGTCGTTCCAGCCGCGTTTGCGCATGCACTCGTTCCAGACGGTGACGAGTTCCTCGTCGGGTTCCCGACCCTGCTCGAAACACCAGGTGAGGAGAGAATCGTCAGATTGGTCTGGGTGCGAGCGGACTTGTTCGGCGAGGGCTTGGTAAGAAACTCCGAGGAAGCGAACGCAGCGGAGGTCGAAGCCTCCGCCGAGATTTGCGATGTAGTCCTCCGGCAGGCGTCCTTCGGCGTGGAGACGGATTTTGTCGATCATCCGTCCGAAGTAGACGATGCCGCCGGTTTTGTCGTGTGGGCTGCGGAGGCCGGTGACGTTCATGGCTAGAGACCTTTCACTTCCCAGCCTTTGCGGTAGGTCCGTTTGATGCGGCGCGAGGCGTCCTCGTTATTTTTCACCTTTAGCCCCGCAGCATCCCATTCGAGGAGCGTATTTGGATGGAAGGTGGCGACGCCTCCGAGGAGAACGGCTTCCGTGAGCGGGCCGGAATAGTCGAAGCCGGCGCTGGTGGCTCCTTTCCCGAGGATGGCGTCGATGAACTCGTGACGATGGTTGCCGCCGGCGGGTTTCTCGAAGGTGAAGTCTTTGAACTTGTCCGAGGGCACGACGAACGCCATGCCGACGTGGGGTTGGACGATGGCGCCATTGGTTCCGATGAAGATGGATCCTTGGTCGGGAAGTTTTTTGTCACCAAGAAGAGCGACGACTTCCTGAGGGGGGCGTTTATCGCCGTCATACCAAGTGACTTTGACGGTTTTATCGGCGGTATGTTTCGTGCCGGGGAACACGTATTCGATTTCGGCATTGATGGCCCAGCTCCATTCGTTGGGGGCGGGTCCTACGCTTTTCACCGAAATCGGGGAGGTAAGTTCGAGGGCGTGAAAGACGGGGTCGTAGATGTGGCAACCCATGTCGCCGAAGGTGCCGGTGCCGAAGTCGAGGCGTTTGCGCCAGTTGCCGGGGTGATAGGCGCCGTTGACGTAAGGGCGTTCGGCGGCGACGCCAAGCCAGAGGTCCCAGGCGAGGCCATCGGGTACGGGGTCGGAGTTGGTGGGTTTTGGCGCGCTGTCGCCCCATTTTTTACTGCTCCACGTGTGGACTTCTTTGATTTTGCCGACGACACCGGAGCGGACGACAACGGGACAGGCGCGGTAGGCGGCGTCGGAGTGCACCTGGATTCCCATTTGGGTGATGAGTTTCCGTTCACGTGCGTATTCGGTGAGTTTACGCACTTCGTAAATATTTTGTGCGAGGGGCTTTTGGAGGTAGCAATGGATGCCGAGTTGCATGGCGGCCATGGCTTGGGGGCCGTGCATATGGTCTGGGGTGCCGATGCTAATCGAGTCGATGTTTTTGGACTCTTTTTCGAGGAGTTCACGCCAATCTTGGTAGAACCGGGCATTGGCGCCGTGCGGGCTTTTACGGAAACCCTCGGAGCGCTTTGCGTCGACATCCGCAGCGGCGACCATGTCGACGGAGGGGTGGCTGACGATGGCGCCGATGTCGGCTCCGGCCATGCCGCCTGCGCCGAAGCTGGCGTGCCGAACGCGGCCACTGGGTGGCGCGGAGATGAGGTTGCGGATGAAGGCGGGGGCGACGATTCCGGCGGAGCCGAGGGTCGTCAGGAAAGAGCGTCGGGAGGGGTGAATGAGGGACATTCCTCGATTTTAGCAGGTGTGGGGCCAAGGTTGGACGGGCTTGGTGCGGAGGCGAGATTGCGGAGTGCTAACGGGAGGGTGGGGTTTTATTGTTCTGGGGTATGTCTGAGACAAAACAGCACTGGATTATCAAACAGGAGCCTACGGCCTACGCTTGGGAGACGTTTTGCCGTGATGGGCGGACGGCTTGGACGGGGGTGCGTAACTTTCAGGCACGAAATAATTTGCGATCCATGCGTGTGGGGGATTGTGCATTGTATTACCACAGTGTGGTGGGCAAGGAGTTGGTGGGTGTGGCGGAGGTGGTTCAGTTGGCGTATCCGGATCCGACCGCTTCGGAGGGTGATTGGTCGTGTGTGGATGTGGTTCCCAAGTCGGTGCTGGCGCGGAGGGTGACTTTGGATGAGTTGAAATCGCATCCGATTTTGAGCGAGATTGCGTTGATTCGTCAGTCTCGGCTATCGGTGATTCCGATTAGTGCTGAGGAGTTTGCATTGATTGTGGCATTGGCGGGCGGGTTGACATCGGTATGAGTGGCGAGGATGCGGTAGTGGGTGAAGTGCGGCGGAGGTTGGATGCACAGACGAAGCCGCCGGGATCACTGGGATTTTTGGAGGAGGTGATCGTGCGGATGGCAGAGGCGCGCGGTGTGGCTGGCGTGAGCGTGGATCCTGTTTCCGTTGTTTTGTTTGCTGGGGATCATGGGGTCTGCGTGCACGGAGTCAGTGCGTATCCGCAGGAAGTGACTCGTCAGATGGTGTTGAACTTTGCGCGTGGTGGTGCGGCGGCCTCGGTGTTGGCGGCGGAGTTGGGGGTTGGATTGACGGTGGTGGATTGTGGAGTGGTGGGGGGGCGGTTTGCCGGGGTACCGGAACGGAGCGGATTTCGTTTTGAGGAAGCGCGTGCGGGCGAGGGAACAACGGATTTTTTGGCGGGACCGGCGATGTCAGAGGGGCAGTTTGACGGGCTGTGGGAAGCGGGGCGACGCGTGGCATTGGCGGCGGTTGCGGTTGGGGCGGAGACGTTCGTGGCGGGTGAGATGGGGATTGGGAATACGACGTCGGCGTCGGCGTTGTTGTGTGGCCTGGGGTTCGGGAATGCGGAGACGTTAGTGGGTCGGGGAACGGGGGTTGGCGAGGAGGGGGTTCTGCGCAAGCGTGGCGTGGTGGAGTCGGCGGTGCGTCTCCATGCCACCGGATTTCCGTTGTCGGGCGTGGCGTTGATGCGGCACTGGATGTCGCGCGTGGGTGGCTTTGAAATGGCAGCGATGGCGGGTTTCTTTCATGCGGCGTTGGAGGCAAAAAAAGTCGTGGTGGTGGATGGGTTTATTGCATCGGCCGTTGCGGCCGCCATTTCAGTGGGTTACCCGCCGTTGCGGGGCGGTTTTGTTTTCGGACATGTATCGGCGGAGCGAGGGCATCGGGCATTGCTTGAGCGGATGGAAGTGCGTCCGCTTCTGGACCTCGGGATGCGGTTGGGGGAAGGAACGGGAGCTCTCGTGGCGATTTCTTTGTTGCGCCATGCGGTGGCGCTCTATCGCGGGATGGCGACGTTTTCGGAGGCCGGGGTCAGCGAGCGATAGGAGGGCGGAGGGTTGTTCGCCGGAACATGCTCGCTCGACTAGCGCGTGATGACGCGGGGCACGTCTGAGGCGACGACGCGGGAGGGGAGTCGTTTTTCGAGGCGCACGAAGTCGTTGTTGTCACCGTATTTTGACCACTCGCCGCGGGGCACGTCTTCGAAGTCAACGAACTGCCAGTCGGTGACGTCGGTTGAGCCGAGGCTGAGGTAGTCTCGAACGGCGGGTGAAATATCAAGGCCGGCGCCTTTGTTTAGGTTGGGGCTGGGGCGTTCTTTGCCGAAGACGTACTGGTAGTGGTCGGTTCGGAAGGGGCCGCAATCAGACCATTGGGCGTAGCAGGTACGTCCGGAACGGTTGCTGATGGCGACCCATCGGTCGCGGCAGACGCTGACTCCGTCTCGGGTGAACGCTTCCTTGAACCATGGAATGACGAGTTTTGCTTCGGGTTTGTGGGACCGTTTGGCGAGGTCGTTGTAGGGAAGAGCGCAGTAGAACGGGTTCTGTTTGGGGATGAAGTTGGGGGGGAAGTACCCGCGCCGTTTGGCGGGGTCGGGGTTATCGTACCCGCCGAAGGAAATCATCCAGTTAGAATCCCAGGAGGAGGAGCGGTTGTGGACGGGGTTATTAACGGTTGCGCTCTCGCCGACCCAGAACACGGTGGTAACGATTCCTCGATGCCATGGGTATCGGGAGGAGGAGCGGAAGTTGGATCGAGAGAGGGTGGGGATGACGACTTGGGGTTCGAGGGCGTGGATGGCGCTCTCGCGAAGGCGTTCGGCGTAGCGGGTGAAAGAAGCTTTTTCGCTGAGTGGACCGGAAGGGTCCGTTTCCCCATC
>JBIIXW010000070.1:0-15427 GCA_044347165.1 Chthoniobacteraceae bacterium | reverse complement strand
TTGTCTAAGAAGTCGGCGATGTTCGGATAGATAAGACAGCGGTGGAAGTGCCGCAGCAGTCACAACACACATCTCAACCCCTATAAACTGGCATCATGAAAACTGAAATCACCTCACTTTTGGCGGCGACTGCCGTTGCATTGACCTTCGCAGCTTGCGACGGCGGGGCTCCGGCACCTGCGGAAAAGAAGGCCGAAGCACCTGCTGCGGAGAAAAAAGCGGAGGCTCCTAAGGCGCCTGAGGCAAAGCCTGCGGCTCCAGCTCCTGCTGCGGAAGCTCCGAAGCCAGCGGCGACCCCCGTTGCGCCTGCTCCGGTTCCGGCTCCAGCTCCGGCGCCTGAGGCTCCAAAGCCTGCTCCGGCCCCAGAGAGCAAGTAACCGTTTAAACGAGGTGTCCCCCTGCGAGGTGGGGCACTAGCAAATGAGCCGCTCTGTTTGGGAGCGGCTCATTTTTTTGTCTTCCTCGGGCATCGCCCGAGGCTGTCATGAGGTGCCCCGTTGGGGCACCGGAACTCCCCCATTTTCCGCAACTGCTTTCATGCAAAGTCTGCCCGAATGCCTGCGGGAGCCTGTGGCCATTCCCGTTTTCAGGATTAGTTTTTCTCTTTTTCGGGTTGCGGAGTGCCCGGAGGGCGTTCGCGTTCTTGTCGGAGGGATCGGAGTTTTGACTTTTGGTCGGGGTCAAGAATGGCCCCGATTTCCTCGAACTGTTTTTTGATGATGGAAGCCATTTTTTCACGGTCAGCCTCTGATTTTGCTTCCCGTGCATTCGAGAAGAGTTCGCGGGTTTCGGTGGCGGAGTTGGCGAGGATGGTTTTGACCTTTGCCTGTTGCTCGGGAGTGAGGGAGAGGGTTTTGGTCATTTTTTCGAGACGCTCTTCTAGCGCGGGAGGGGCAAGGCGTTTTTCGCGGGCTTCGGCGAACTTTTTACGCTGATCTTCGGTGAGTACGGCCCCGATTTCTTCGGTCTGTTTTTTGAGGAGCGCTCTCACTTTTTCTCGATCGGATTCCGACGCGTTTTGGCGGCCTTTGGCCATGATTTCGCGGATTTCGGGTCCGGACTTCTCCATGATCGATTTGATTTTGGCGCGCTGATCTGCGGAGAGGTTGAGGTGGTCTGCCATTTTCTCGAGACGCTCAGCCATTTGGGGGAGGGGTGCGCCTTCTGGTCGTTGAGCGTTGGCAGCGACGGTGAGGATGGGGAGGCAGAGGACCGCGAGGATGTGGCGGATTCCGGGGGAGGTTGGACGAACTTTCATCATGGTATGGATGTTAACGCCGGTGTGGGGGGATGGTTTCATGAAATCTTGGGTGCGTGTTGCGGAGGAAGGGTTGATTCGAGGCGTGATCCACGGGAGAGTGAGGGTTTGGCCATGGAACTTTCGGACATTCGGAAACAGATCGATTCAATAGACGACCGTATTTTGCGCTTATTGAACGAGCGGGCGGACTGTGTTCATGAGGTGGGTGAGATCAAGCGGCGAGGGGGGTTGGAGATTTACGCGCCAGAGCGTGAGGAGCAGGTTTATCGGTCTTTGGGCGAGAAAAACGCCTCGATTGGCGGTCGATTGCCGGGTGACGCGGTTCGGGCGATTTACCGTGAGGTCATGTCTGCTTCGTTGGCATTGGAGAAAGATTTATCGATTGCCTATCTCGGCCCTGAGGCGACCTACACGCATCAGGCTGCGCGATCGAAGTTTGGGGCCTCGGTGCGTTACGTTGCGCAGACAGGTATCGCGGATGTTTTTGACGCCGTGGCCCGTGGGCATGCGGATTATGGGGTCGTTCCGGTGGAAAACTCGTGGGAGGGGGCGGTCAATCACACGTTGGACATGTTTATTGACGCGGAGGCGCGGATTTGTGCGCAGATTCTTCTCCGGATTGAGCACCACTTGTTGTCGAAGGCGGGGCGGGGGGAAGTGAGGCGTGTTTTCAGTCACCCGCAGGCATTTGGACAGTGTCGGAGTTGGATGCGAACAAACTTGCCGGGGGTGGAGTGTACCGAGGTGTCGAGCACGACGCGGGCGGCGGAGTTGGCTGCGGAAACGCCGGGGAGTGCCGCCATTGCGAGCCGTTTAGCGGGAGAGTTGTACGGCTTATCGATTTTAGACTCATCGATTCAAGATTCGCCGAACAACACGACTCGTTTCTTGGTGATTGGGCAGCGTCCTTCTCCGGCAACGGGCAACGACCGGACTTCTCTCATGTTTGCCGTGAAGCACGAGCCAGGGGCGCTTTATCACGCGTTAGAGCCGTTCGACCGGTTGCGGTTGAATATTGGAAAGATTGAGAGTCGTCCCTCCCGAAGGAAGGCGTGGGAGTACTGCTTCTTTGTCGATGTGGACGGACATGCGACGGACGCAGGGGTGGCGGAGGCGATCGGCGAGTTGGAGCGTCAGTGCACGATTGTGAAGGTGCTCGGCACGTACCCTGTGCCTGCCACGCCGTAGTTTGGGGGTGGTGACGTCAGGTGGACGGGGGCGGCACAAAGCGTTGAATGGCCTTTGCAACGGTCCGCGACAGTTCGCTTGGCGTGAACGGTTTTTTGAGGGTGGCGGTGAAAAGAGGAAGACGTTCTTTGTCTGCTTTATTGAGGAGGGGAAGGTTGCCTGAGAGAAGAATGAGAGGGGTTTTCGGGGCGATCAGCTGGGATTTTTTAGCGAGTTCGAACCCGTCGATCAGCGGCATTGCGAGGTCGGTGATAATCGCGTCAACCTTTGGATTCGACTCGAGGTAAAGGAGGGCGTCTGCCGGATGCGTGAAGGCGGTGACGGAGTGGCCTGCGTTGGAGAGGATTTCACTGACCGCGCTAGCGAGCAGCTCTTCGTCGTCGACGACGAGAATGTGGGCACCGACGGGCGCTGGGGGTGTTTTGGGGGCGGGTCCTGATCGCTTGGAGCGGGCGGGTTTATCGAGGGGGAGGAAAACGGTGAAGGTGCTGCCGAACCCGGGTTCGGAATCCACGGTGATGGCGCCTTGTGCGTGATCAACGAGGTTTTTTACGACGAACAACCCCATGCCGGAACCTTTTCCACGGGCCTTTGTGCTGAAAAAGGGCTGGAAGATGTGGGAACGAATTTCGTGAGGAATCCCGGAGGCATTGTCCTTCACCTCGAGAAGCACGTAGGGAATCTTTTTGAGGGTGTCGCAACGGGTGAGGTGTTGGGGCGATGGGACTTGTTTGCGGAGGTGCACCGAGATTGTGCCCGTTTTGCGATCGAACGCGTGCCAAGCATTGGTCACGAGGTTGAGTACGATTTGATGAATCTTGTTCTCGTCGATTCGAACAACGGGAAGGTCGGGTTCTGAGGTGACAGAGAGCTGAATCGTGCCGGGAATCGACGCTTTGATCAGGTGCACCGCTTCGCGAACCGAGGATTCGGGGTGGCTGGTGGTGCTGTTTTGCGGGATGCGATTGGCGTAGCCAAGCACTTGGTGGGCGAGTTCGCAGCCGCGGCCAGCCCCTTTGATGATGTCGGAGTAGCGTTCGGCGTCAGAGGGTTGGGCGGAGAATCGGCCAAGCTCGGCGTGTCCGATGATTCCGCAGAGGATATTGTTGATGTCGTGAATGATGCCGCTGCTGAACATGCCGACATTTCGGAGACGATCGGCGTGCATGACTTCGTGGCGGTATCGCTCGGTCTCCGCGCGGAGGTCGAGGATTTCTGTGCCGAGTCGTCCCACGAGGGATTCGAAGTAGCTGAGATCGAGGCTTTGAGACGTGGGGAGCGCGACTTGATGGGCAGGGAGCGACAGGAAGTGGGATAGCTGGATGAGGAGGGAATCCTGATCGCAGTTGGAAGCGATGATGCTGGAGGCACCTGCGTTGCGGAGCGCGATCTCGTCTGAGATGTGGGTGAGGATGGAGGTGAGGATGGCGATGGGAATTTCCGGACAGGATTCGCGGAGGGAGCGAAGTAGGGTGATGGCGTCAGTATCGGGGAGGATGTCCGCGCAGAGAATCGCGTGGGGCGGGGCTGCGGGAATACTGAGCAGGGCGGCGGTGCCGGAGTGTTGGGTGGTGACGCGGTGTCCGAGGTTCTCGATGGATTCGGAGATGCGGTGCGATTCACCGGATTCGCGGGTGACCAGCAGGACGTGCATTCTGGCATTTAAAAAGAACGGGACGGAAAAAGCACGAAAATGGATTTTTGAAAACAGATGACGCCAGAAGCGTGGGTGCCAAGATTTCTGGGATGGAAACGGCGTTTGAGGCGGCGATGCGTCAACGGATGTTGATTCCGGACCTCTGGCAGCAGGAGGCGCTGCGGCATTTGCGGGCAGGTCGCGACGTGGTGGTGAATGCTCCGACGGGGTCGGGCAAGACGTTGGTCTTTGAGTTAATGGTTGGCGGGATGCGCGGGCGCGCGGTTTACACGGTGCCGACGCGGGCCTTGGCGAATGACAAGTTTGCGGAATGGGCGGCGAAGGGGTGGGATGTGGGGATTGAGACGGGTGATGTGGTGGAGCGTCCAAACGCGCGGATTGTGGTGGCGACGCTCGAGACGCAGCGGCGTCGGTTGCTAACGGGAAACGGTCCGGATTTGTTGGTGGTGGATGAGTACCAGATGTTGGCGGATCCGGTACGAGGATCGACGTATGAGCTTGCGGTTGCTTCAGCGCCTGCCGGAACGAGGCTTCTTTTGTTGAGTGGGAGTGTCGGGAACGGGGTGGCGGTGGTGGAGTGGTTGCGTCGGATTGGGCGTGACGCGGTGTTGATTGATCATGCGGTGCGTCCGGTGCCTTTGGAGGAGGTGGAGTTGGGGCGCTTGCAGGCGCGTGTGCCGGAGTCGGTTCGTGGGTGGTGGTGTCGGGCGATGGCTGCGGCTTTGATGAATGATTTGGGGCCGGTGCTGATTTTTGCGCCGAAGCGGTATGCGGCGGAGGTGCTGGCGCGTCAGTTGGCTGCGGGGTTGCCGCCGGGGCCTGGGGTTCGTTTGGAGGTGGAGCAGGAGCGGATGGTGGGTTCGCAGTTGGCGGGCTTGTTGAGGCGGGGGGTAGCCTATCATCACAGCGGGCTCTCGTATGCGGTGCGGTCGAAGGTGGTGGAACCGTTGGCCAAGCAAGGGAAGCTGAGGGTGGTGGTGGCGACGATGGGGCTCGCCTCGGGGGTAAACTTCTCGCTCCGGTCAGTGGTCATTTCCGGAACGCGGTACTACCGAGGGCCGTTTGAGGTGGAGGTTCGGCCTGACGAAATTTTGCAGATGTATGGGAGAGCGGGGCGACGGGGGTTGGACACCACGGGGTACGCGTTGGTGACGGACTCGTCGCCTCGTTTGGGGGATGGGCGTCCGCGTGTTTTGCGGCGCGCGGGCAAGCTGGACTGGCCGTCCTTGATCTCGGTGATGGATGGTGCTGTAGAGCGCGGGGAGAGCCCTTTTGGGGCGGTGGCGGCGTTGAATGCGCGGTTGTTTGCGAAGGATGCGCCGTTGATTGGGGTGGAGGGTGCGGAGCGAGCGGGGGCGGCGGGTTGCGGGCTGGGGATTGATGCGGCGCGCGTGCGATTTTTGAGGCGGGGGGCGACGCGTGTTTGGGTGGGAGGTTCGGAGGGGTGGGTGGGCGTGGATTCTGGAGCGGCGGGGGAGCGGTGCAGCGTGAATCTGGATCGCTTGTGGGTTTGGTCGGGGGATGAAACGCGGGGGCGTTGGGTGCGGGCGTTGCGGCATTCGGGCTTCATGGCGCAGCGGATTGGGGCAGGAATGACGCGGGTTGGCGGGGAGGCGTGGGAGTACGGGTTGCGTTGTGTTTTGGGGCGACGCATTGCGGGCGGGGTGTTTGAGCTTGCGCCATCGGTTCGCAAACTGCTTGGGCTGCGTTCGCTCACACTTGAAGGGTTGGAGCGGTTTTTGGGTGCGTTACCGCCCGAATTGTTGCGGGGTGGGAAACGTCTGGCCGTGTCCGCCGAGGGGGATTTGCTGACCTTGGAGGTGGGGTTTTCTTCGATGAAGGCGGAGGGTGTTCGGGTCGGAGATCGTTTCCTTTTTGAGCCACGACTCGAGCGGGAGCAACCGGAGCCGTGTCGGGCGTGTGTGAACCGGCTCAGCTGTGAGAGCGGGTCAGCGGAGTCGTCGCCCGCGATGAGTTGGTTGGAACTGGGGCTCATTGACGGAGCGGGACGTCCGACGCGCCGAGGGCGTGTTTTTTCGTTCTTCCAGAATGGCGAAGGGCTTGCGGTGGCGGCAGCGCTTGAAGATTTGGATTATCCCGTTGAGGACATTGTTTTTGACCTTGCCAATGTTCGGGCTGGCGTGCGGTTCAACGATCCCGAGGGTGGTCCTGGCGGGCGTCTGGCGGTGCTGTGTCAGAGAACCTACCGCCACGCGGAGTGCGAGGGGTACCTGAGCATGGGGTTGCCTGGAGATTACGGGGACGGCGGTGGGGAGGTGGTTCGTCGGGTGGTGGTGGAGCGGGGTGGGTTACAGCATTTTTTGCGGGAGGATATTGGGATGGGTGATTTGGAGCGTGTGGTAACGGAGTGGCGCAGTTTGATGCGTCAGATTGCGTTTGCTCCGGAGTTGGATTGGGAGCGGTGGATGGAGTTGAGGCGACGCGCTCAGGCGCTGTCTTCGCTTTGTGCGAAGTGACGAGGGATTCGCGAAGGTGGTGTGAGCGGGCGACGTTGGGGATGAGTCTTGAATCGTGCGTGGGGTGGATGGGATGGGGTAAGGTGGGCGGGTGACATCGATTCATGAGCGATTTTTATCCCGGCAGGCTTCTTTGGAGGCGGAGATGGGCTTTCCGGTGTTTGTGAGCGGGTTGACGGGGCCGCTGCGGATTTTTCAGCGTGCGGGGGGGCACCGTCATTCGATCGATGATGCGTTGACGGCTTGGTACGCTTTGCAAAAAGCGCCGCTGGTGTCGGACGTTTTGGATCTTGGGACGGGGATTGGAACCGTGGGGCTGATCACTCTTTGGGGTTTGGGAACCGGAGCGACATTGACGTGTGTGGAGGCTCAGGAGGTCAGTTTTGGACTGCTGCAAGCGAACATTGCGTGCAACGGTCTTGCGGAACGGGTGCACGCGTTCCACGGGGATTTGCGGGCGTTTGATGCGGGGAAACGGTTTCCGTTGGTCACGGGAAGTCCGCCCTATTTCCCACAGGGCGAGGGGACGTTGCCGGACGATACTCAGAAGGCGCATGCGCGGTTTGAGCTGCGAGGGCATGTCGGGGATTACGCGGCGGCGGCGCGCCGGCATTTGGATGCGGATGGTGTGTTTGTTTTTTGTTTCCCGTTTTTGCAGAAGGAGCGTTGCCTTCGCCTCGTCGAGCGGGAGGGGTTTGGGATTGTTTCCCTGCGCGACGTGTTTCCCCGAAGGAACCGGCCTGCGCTGTTTTCGGTCTATTGCGCTCGGTTGAACTGGTCGCACCCGCTGGTGGACGAGGGGGAGTTTGTGGTGGCCGAGGCGGACGGGACACTGACCGCCGAGATGCTCGCGGTTCAGGCAAGTCGCGGGTTCGGCCCGAACGGCACGAACGTGATCGAGTGAACCCGAGTGCCGTTATGCGAGCGGCCTCTTCCCGAATGTCGGCCTAGGATTAGAGCTCGATGCCGAGGAGATCCCGAAAGACTTGCTGGTACATGTCCTTTTTCATCTCTGGGACCCAGTTCATCTGAAACTCGGCGGGGGCAATCCAGCGCGCCTGCTGAAACTCGGCATGCTCGGTGTTGACGTTGACGGCGTCTTTTGGGCCGAGGAGTTCCATCAAAAAGAAGTGCTGGTCTTTGCCGTGGTGCCCTCGAACGAGCTTTGCGCCGGGGAACAGGTAGCGGTAGGGACCTTTGCCGTCGATGATGCGGAAGTGTTCGGGTTTCAGACCGATTTCCTCCCAGATTTCGCGGATGAGCGCGGATTCGAGACTTTCTCCGGTGTCCACCCCTCCTTGGGGAAACTGCCAAGCGCCCGGCAGGCCGGTCCGTTCGCAGATGAGAACGTGGCCTTGGTCATCGACGAGGATTCCCGCCACGTTCAAGCGAATGACCAAGGAGTCGTGCATGTGTTTTATATACCATGAATCCCGCGGGGTTCAAGACGTGGCGTGTCCGACGTCCCCGCTAAATTGGCGCGGGTCAGCGGTTTTCTGACGGGGTTTGGCGCGGTCGTTCGGGGGTATCCGACTGGGGGGCAATCAGATTGGGGAGACGTTTGACGCCCTCGCCCAGGATCTCGAAGAGGCCGGCGGCTTTTTTCTTCAGAAGCTCGATGGATTCGGGAACTGCCTCGGGAAGTTTTTTAAGGTCAGGCAGGGGAATCGTCGTGGCCGACGAATCAACGAGCGACGCGTGGTCACCCTGAAGTTCGAGCGGGATCCAGTAATGGCCGTCAGTGGGGTCGCCAAAGACTTGCAGTTTGAGATTGGGGAGAAAGGAGAGCGTTGGGACAGCCACTCCGAGCCTGCCTTTGAATGCCAGAGTGTCGCGCGCGATGCGGACGTCGCCCCGGATTTTGAGGACGCGATGAGAATCAAGTTCGAGGGCGGACAGGGACCAGACACCGTCGGTCCAGGCGAGACGGGCTCGGGCGGCTTCGAGGGGAACCAGCCGAAACTTTGCGGTACCGACGAGGTGGTCGAGGGTGGAGAGAAAAGGGAACCCTTCGAGGGATGCTTTCGCGAGGGAGACGTCACCGCGGAGGGACGGGGCGGCGTTGCTGGAAAACTCTGCGGTTAGGGATGCGTCTGCCTGTCCGTGGAGGCGAGAGTGCCAGGCTTCGGGCAGGAACTCTCCGAGGGGGAGGGATTGGACTTTGACGTCGAGCTTGGTGGCCGTGGGGGATGCGGAACCGGTGATTCGAACGATGCCGCCTTGGGGTGAGTGGAGTTCAGCGTCCTTGATGTAAACGGTGCCGTCGGGTGTGGTGGAAAGGTTTGCGGAGCGCAGTTGGAAGGGTGGGAGGAAGGCGAATCGGGCTTCACCGCCGGAGAGCTGGATTCGCCAGTTGAGGCCCTCTTTTTTTAACGAGAGCGTGGTGCGGTCGATGCGCAGGTCTCTCCAAACGAGGGTCGCGGTGTCGGCGCGTGCGGTTTCCCAGAGAGTTTTTGAGGGAAGGAGCGAGGCTGGGAACGGGGGCGGAGCGGGAGTGGATTCGGGGGCGGATGGGGGTGTTGTGGGCGGGGCGATTTCGATTTCTAGTTTCCCGCAATGGGTGTCGGTGATTTCCCACGCTCCGGAGAGCAACTTTCGGAAGGAGAGCGTGACGGACAATCCCGAGGCGCGACCGGTTTTGAGCCAGGGGTGGCCGTTATTTTCTAGGGAGACCTTGGAGGCGAACAGCCGCGAGCCCTCGCGTTGGAGGGGGTGTGAGATGGTGGTGTTGAGTTGGAGTTTTGCGTTGCCTGCGCGCTCGAGGCGTTCGCGG
Organism: Chthoniobacteraceae bacterium; assembly: GCA_044347165.1. Classification (GTDB taxonomy): domain Bacteria; phylum Verrucomicrobiota; class Verrucomicrobiia; order Chthoniobacterales; family Chthoniobacteraceae; genus JBEEPE01. Next base: position 6,071 of record JBIIXW010000070.1, on the reverse strand, counting down.
AACGCGGGGCTGTCGAGGTACCGGAAGGTGGCGTCGCGGAGGGCGAGGGCCGCACCGACGAGGCAGAGCAGCGCGATGGTGGCGCTCAGCAGGGATTTCTGGATGCGCGTCATGGGAAGAGTTGGGGCGGTGGGCTGCGCTATTTTTTTGCGGAAGTCAGCTGGAGCGTCAGCTCGGGGAGTGATCCAGCAGCCGCTTGGAGTGCCAAGTTTTCGAGGAGGGCCGTGTGCAGTTGTGGGGATGCGAGGGCGAGGGCTGCGCGACGGAGTGCTCCTGCGAGCGGATTGCGTTCGGGTGTGTCGGCGGGGCCCGGATTGGCGAAGGTGAACGCGCATCCGCGCCGCGTCGAAGGCACGAACGGCTCGAGTAACCCGGCACCGCGCGAGGTCAGCGTGAGGATGGGGGCTGCCCCGTGGATGGCTGCGGTGTGGATGAGCGAGGATTCTGGCCCCGGCATTCCGAGGAGTGCGTCGGCCCCTTCCAAAAGGGAGGAAAGGTGTGTGGTGGATTGATCCAGAACCTTGAGGTACGGGCCGTCGTGGAGCCGGTGCCGCTGAAGGTAGGAGAGCGCCCGCTCGGGGGCCGCGCTCACGAGGAGAATGCGGGCATCGCAGAGTTGAATGGATTCCAGCCACGGTGCCGCTGCTGCGATTTCCCGAGCGTGTGGGGTGGGGTCGACTAGGACGAGAACCGGCCCCGTTGGACGAACGCGCATGCGGTGCTCGACGAGCAGCTCGGTTCGGGCAGCGCGTTTTTGCTCGCTGGAGAAGGGGGGAACCGTTTCCGGAGAGTCCCCGGAGAGGAGCGTGGGAACGATGGTAACCGCATCGCGTCGGTGCCGGATTTGGAGTTCCAAATCGGGCGCTGGATGAAAGTTGAGCGAACCGGCGTCGAGTCGGGGTTCTGGAAAGAGGAGGGCGTCGGCTGCGAGCAGGCCTGCCTGTGTCGGATTAATTCCCCCGAAAAAGGACAGGGCGTAGTCCTTGAGGAATCGGGTCGGAAGTCCGGTGAAAGGAAAGGTTTCTGGAATGTCGAGTTTTGGTTGATCGAGGGAATCGAGCAGCAGCGTGGTGTGAATGGGGAGGCCGGATGTGCGAACGAGAAAGGGCGCGAATGCGAGCGGTTCACCGAGCAGGATGAGCCGCGTGATTGGCGGGATGGAGCGGCGCGCAACTTCCACGGCCGCGCGGGAGAGAACGATTCCGTAATGCGGCGCGTCTGCCGGTTCCTCGAGGCGCACAGCGAACCGAGGGGTTGGGGAATCCGCATCGACTTCAAACACATCGCACCACGAAGTGACCGTTCCGCATTCGAGTTCGAAGGTGGCGACTTCACGTGAGACGGGGAGTTCGGGGGATGCGTCATCCGTGGGTTGCAGCACGGCCACGGGCATGCCGGCCTTCTCGAGGCGCTCAACCACGAGCGGGAGGAGGCGCTGGATTCCGGCGCTGGGTCGCTCGCTCTCAGAGCGGAGCGGGGAAGCGTGGACGACAAGGGCGGACATCTCGTGGTGCGTTAGAGGATGATGTCGTCTTTATCAGAGGCAAAGCGAGCAGGGAAAGCGGGCGCAGATCAGGAATTGGGTTGGGTTCTGAACTGGGGGTGCTCCGTGATGAGTTTTCGGAATCCTGGCTCCTCTTCCGGAGTGACATCCGACGGAGTCTGCGCGCGCGAGCGGTGCCAACGGGCGAGCCAATCTTGTCCGAGAACCGGATGCCGTTGCACCAAGCCGAGCTGAGTCGCCGCTGGGGTGAAGGCGACGGTGGTTTCCTCTTTTGCCCCCGTCGAGCAGCCCTTCGCGACGTGGAATCCCGCGGCGAGCATCGCAGACCGAGAAGCCGTGGAGCAGGTGTAGGTGAACAGTTCCGAGGGACCGTCGCCGCACGCCAATCTGAGTTTCTGAAACGTTCGCGCTGTCCACGCCTCAGGACAGGATTTCCCAGAAAACATGTCGTAGAAGATGATGTCCGGACGCGGCAAATCCGCGCTCAGGGTTTCGGGGAAGTCGCCTCGGATGAGAGTCCAAACAATGGCGCCATTCGGTGAGGTCCAGTGTCCGTGTTTGAAGAGGGCCTGCGGTGCGCTGTGGAAGAGGTACGGAAAGTTGCTGCCGTTTCGGAGCGCGAGATCGAGCGGGTCCAAATCGTTTTCAAAACTGACGATGTGGAGGTGAGACGGGTGGTCACCCTGCTGCGAGGATTCTGCGCAACGGAGCGCTGCCATGGCATTGGAGGCGGCCCCAAGGCCAACGTCCCAGACCACCAAGGGGCGTTCAGGGCCGTGCTGACGAAGCCGTTCTTCGAGAAAACTTTGGTTGATGTAGAGGCGGCGGCTCTCCTCTTCCGGCGGAATCCGGGAGTGCATGATTTCGCCGGACTCGACGTGGCGAATGCTGCTGAACCCCTCGATGGCGGTGTGGACCTCGTATTTTCCGAGGGTTTTGGGATACCGTTTTTTGCGAGAAACCTTGGGTTTGAGGGCGGGGTTATCGAGATCGTCCGCCTCGAGCAGGGGCTTGGTTTGCTGGTAAAACGCATCGAAACGTCCTTCGAGGATTGCGTTTCGCATGTTCCGCATCAGGCGGTGGTAGAAGTAAATGTTGTGTTGTCCGATGAGGTGCCAGCCAAAGGTTTCGCCTGTTTTCGTCAGGTGATGCAGATAGGCGCGGTTGTAGCGTTGGCAGGTGGGGCAGGGGCATTCCGGATCGAGCGGGTCGAGGGAAAACTTGTGGATGCCGCGCCGGAGCTGGAGAAAACCGCGCGAAGTGAACGCGCCGCCCCGCTGCGCCACTTGGGTAGGGATGATGCAGTCGAACATATCGACGCCGCTGCGCACCGCTTCGAGGATGTCCACGGGCATGCCAACCCCCATGAGGTAACGGGGACGTTCCTTGGGAAGCCGTTGCGCTGTGAACGCGCAAATCTCCTCGCGCGCATCGCGTTCCTCCCCGACCGCGAGGCCGCCGATGGCGAATCCGTCGAAAGGCATTCCGGTGAGGGCGGCTGCGCTTTCCTCGCGCAACGGTTTTGAAAGCGCGCCCTGCACAATCGCGAACAGGGCTTGGGGCGAGTCGCCCCGTGCCGCGAGGCTTCGGGCAGCCCAGCGATGGGTGATCCCCATGGCATCGCGCGCCTCACGCTCCGCCGCGGTCGACGGGATGCATTGGTCCAGCACCATCATAATGTCGCTGCCGATCGCCTTTTGCGTCTCAATGCTGACCTTCGGGCTGAGCAGGATGGTGCGTCCGTCGAGGTAACTGCGGAAAGAAGCCCCTTCCTCGCGGATAGTCCGGGCTCCTGGGAGTGAGAAGATTTGGAAACCGCCTGAGTCGGTGAGAAATGAGCCGGGCCACGTGGTGAATCGGTGGATTCCGCCCACGGCTTTGAAGACGTCGGGTCCGGGGCGCAATAGGAGGTGGTAGGTGTTGGCGAGGAGAATGGTTGATCCCGCGGCTTCGAGGGTTTCTGCCGTTTGCGCCTTAACGGTTGCCTGAGTTCCAACCGGCATGAAAACAGGGGTTTGAACCGTCCCGTGAAGCGTTTTGAGCGTGCCGGCGCGCGCCCCCGTTACGGGGCATGTGGCGTCGACATGGAACGGAAGGCGGTCGTTGGGAATCATGCGCTGTCGGGTGAAGGTTCGCGGCAAGCCGCGCACCATAGCGCAAAGTTGGCGTCGGTGCGGGCCTCAATTTCTTCCGGAGTCGTTTGGAGGATGGAGGCGAGGCTATTTAACGATGCGTCGAGGCGCGAGGTTGCTTGATCCCAGTATTTTGCATCCGACGCGCTCGTTGGGTGAATGTCCGACTCGATCAGCAAGCGGTCGGGAGGAAGGGTGCCGATGAGCTCTTCGAGCGCGGCGCTGGGACGGGCAAGGGATTCTGCGCGGAAGGAGAACCACGCGTTCCAGCGGGTCCACCGTTGATTCATGAGGCCGCGGGGCGAAAAGGCGTGCAGCAGTACGGGACGTTGTTTTGCGTGCGCGTCGAGAACCGGGGCCGCAAGGTCCCAGGTGCGGACGACGTGCAGGACGATGCCACGGCGCAGTTCGACGGCGAGTTGGAGGTGACCTTCCAGCAGTTCGGTTTGTTGCGCTGGGGTGAGTGGGCAGCGCAGTCGGTCGACGCCGCATTCGCCGACAGCCGCAGTATTGTGCGAGAGAAGCATTTCGCGCAGGGCGATGTGCCAGTCAGCGGGGAGCGGGTTCGCGAACCAAGGGTGAACCCCGAAGGCGGGAACGATGTGTTCGGGGAACTGTTGGTGAAGCGTGGCGAGGGTGGCCCAGTCACGAGGGTGAAGTCCGGCGACCATCTGGCGCCGAACGGAATCACCGACGCCGCGCAGTTGGGTTCCCGAGTCAGGGAAACAATGGAGATGGTTGTGTGCGTCGTGCATTAAAGCAGCGACAGCGGGTTGTCTCGGTGGCTGAGGGGGAGTCGCACGGTCGCGCCGTTTTGACGGTGCGATTCGAAGATGGAGGCAATCATCTCAACGGTGGCCGCCGCTTCGGTGGGGCCGCAGGTTGGTTCGGCACCGGTTTCCATGCATTCGATGAGGTTGCTTGCGGGGAGTTGGTGGCCGGCGATGAGCGCCTTGATGTTCGGGAGCGGCTCGGGGACGCCGACACCACCGCTGGTGAGCGGAGTCCACGCGCGCGGCGTTGGGGTTGGGCGGAAGGGGTTTCCGGGGAGAACGTGAATCATGGGTTCGGCGTCTGTCCGGAGGTCGATGACGGCTTCACTGCAGACGAGTTGAAGGCCGAAGCCGGCGGCCTTGTTGCCCTGATCCTTTTTCGAATCGAAGTAAATCGGGATACCGGAGGGTGTTTCAAATCGTGCGCGGACTTCGTCGCCAGCGAGCGGGCCGAGGCCTTCGTCCCCGTCGCGGACGTCTGCTTTGGTGACGGGCCGGCCTTCTAAACGGAGGGAGGCCGTGCAGGTGGTGGGCGTGCCGGCGAGGAAGGCTGCGAGGTTGAGGACGTGGGAGCCAAGCACCCACAAATCGAGTGCGCCCCCGCGCTTGTCTTCTTTGCCGCGCGCGCGGATTTCCAGCGGAGTGCCGAAGGTTCCCTCTTTCAGAAGTGCCGCAGTTTTGAGGAGGGCTGGGTGGTAACGATTTCGGTGGGCCACGGCGATGCGGGTGCCGTGCGTTTTGGCAAGTTGGCTGATTTCGTCGGCTTCGCGCGGGGTGCGGACATACGGTTTTTCGATGTAGATTCCGCGTACTCCCGCCTCGATGGCGTCTTTGAGCATTTGATGGTGTTGGTCTGCGTGACGCGGGCAGATGGCGACGATGTGCGGACGCGCTTTCTCCAAAAGCGCGCGGTGGTCGGAGTGCGCCTCGGGTGCGGAGAGCCGTTTTTGCGCGGCGGCGAGGCCTGCCGGGTCGGGGTCCGAGACGGCGACGATGGTGGTTCTGGGTTCATGGAGCCAGAGGGTGTCGAGGCCATGACCGTAGTTGCCGCGAGTGGTGTGTCCGATGACGCCGACGCGGAGGGATGCTCGTTGCGCGAGGAGTTGAGTGACGAGTGGGGCGGAGGCGAGGGTGGAGAGAAAGGCGCGACGGAGCATGGGGAGGAAGGGAGCACAACCGGTGCGAGGGTGTGGTGCAGGGCGGTTGGGGTGAAGAGCCGCGGTCCCAGTGGGGAAGGAGTTGGCAGGTTGTCTGGCTCGCCCCCGCCGGAGGGCGGACATTCCTGTCCGCCGCCCCCCACCCGAGTGGATGGGCTTGTAATGTGCTTGGGGGAAGAGTTATGGCGGAGAATGAGCAGCGTGGGTTTCATGAGGGGGTGACGATACCGGTGAAACCGGTGGGCGCGGGTTCATCGATTCATACGGATGTGACCGTGGTGATGCCGAGGACGGAGGGGGGTGGGGCGAGTGGGGCACTGTTGCAGACGGCGGTGCAGCAGCAGTCGGCGACACGGACCACGGCGGAGTTAACGGCACGTCATTTTGGGGACTATGCCATGGTGAAGGCGATTGCGAAGGGAGGGATGGGGGAGATTCATTTGGCCACGGATGGTTCGCTGAAGAGGGAGGTTGCGGTGAAGGTGAGCACGGTGAGCGAGGGGGC
>JBIIXW010000188.1:0-4998 GCA_044347165.1 Chthoniobacteraceae bacterium | reverse complement strand
TCTTGCGCTCCAAAATCTCGCCGTCCTTCGCAATCCGTAAACTCAGCAACACCCGAAGCGCTTTGCCCGTCCGGATGAGCGTCTTCGGCTGCTCCCAAGGCTGGTAGAACCGGTCATGGATGTGCCGGTAATACCCGCCTAAATCGGGCGCATCAGCACGCCCTCCTTCTCGGCCGGCCCCGACCCCGCGCCCCACACCCGTGCCCTGCCCACCACCGCTCCCTCCGCCAGAGCCCGGCGAGCCCCCCTTTCCCCCGCTTCCCCCACTACCACCAGCCCCAACCGCTGTGGCTTTGGCAACACCACCACCCGCCGAAACCGCCTTCGCAATCGTGCCACCCGAACCAGCCGCTGCAGCCTTCGGAATCTCCTTACCCTCGCCCTCCTTCGACTTCACCGCTGTTGCCTTCGCCACCGATTCTTTACCCCTTGAATCCGATTTAGGATCAGACTTTGCACCACTTTTCACCACCTGTGGCTTGCTCTCCGGCTTCTTCACCTCCGGTTTCTTTGGCTCCTCCTTCGGCTTGCTCTCCGGCTTCTTCACCTCCGGTTTCTTTGGCTCCTCCTTCGGCTTGCTCTCCGGCTTCTTCACCTCCGGTTTCTTCGGCTCCTCCTTCGGCTTACTCTCCGGCTTCTTCGCCTCCGGTTTCTTTGGCTCCTCCTTCGGCTTGCTCTCCGGTTTCTTCACCTCCGGTTTCTTTGGCTCCTCCTTCGGCTTGCTCTCCGGTTTCTTCACCTCCGGTTTCTTCGGCTCCAACTGAATCTCGCTCTTCCCCGAATCCAGCGATGCATCCGGCGATGCCGCTCTCTCCTCAACCGCTGGACGAACCAGCGTCTTCGTCGGCACTCGATTCACCGGCGTTACCACCATGTCTTCTGCATCCGTCTCATTCCCAGGCCGCGGCGGAACCGGCGGCGGCACTGCCCCCGCATCTGCCTCAACCCCATCACCCCCCGTCCCCCCACCGCCATCCAACCAAACCACCGTCTCAGGATTCAACGGAGCCTCGAAATGCAGGCGCGAAAAGAAAAATAGACCCACCAACAAAGCCGCATGCGTCGCCGCGACGTACAGTGACGTTCGCCTGAAACTGTTTTCGGACACTGTCATACCGTCATCTCAAAATCACGGCAAACGAACCAGTTACATTCCGTCCGGAGCCTTCACAAAACCGACTTTTGTCACCCCTGAGGACTTCACTAAATCCAAAACGTCCGACAACTTCTGCACCGACTGCTCCTTGTGAGCGCGAATCACCACCGCTAAATCCGGCTTGGCCGCACGCAACGCCCGAAGCGCAGCCACCAACTCACCCTCCGCAATCGGCTTGGCATTCAACGTTAACTGATTATCGCGAAACACCGATACCGTCTGCACCTTTACGGGATCCACGACCTGATCCTCAGAAACCCCAGACGGCAGAACCAAGTCCGTGCTGTTCTCCATCAGTGGTGTCGTGATCATAAAAATCAACAACAGCACAAACGCAAGGTCCAGCAAGGGCGTCACGTTCAACTCATTCAACGTGTGCATGCTGTGTCTATCTGAAAAACGGCGTCTCATCGCGTTCCTCCTAAGTTCATCTTCACTTTAGTGCCCCGACCCCCCCCGGCGACGGCCCTCGCCGTGGTCAACATACAAGTGCTCAATCGCACTCGCCAACTCGCCGCTGAAGTTATCCAAATCCACCAGCGTCCCACGAAGTGAGGTCACCAGATAGTTGTAACCGAACATCGCAGGAATCGCCACCAACAGACCCGTCACCGTCGTGATCAACGCAGCCGAAACCCCGGGAGCCATCGCCGACAAACTCGCAGAACCCGCCTTCGCCACATCCGCAAATGTCTCCATCACCCCCCAAACCGTCCCCAGCAACCCAATGAATGGAGCCCCGCTCACCGCAGTCGCCAACACAATCATCTGAGACTCCAACCGTAGCGACGTCTCCCCAACCGCACGATCCATCGCAGCATTCACCACCCGCATCTGCGAAGGTGAAATCGGTTCACTGTTCTCCACCCGGTACTTAAAAGTCCCGTCCACCTCCGCATCCCCCAACAGCTGAAACGCCAACTCACGGCACGCGGCCTCGTACACCGCGTAGGCAGCCGCGCCAGGAAAGGCCAACCCGCCAGCGTACAAGTGCAAAGGATCCCGGTTCGATCGAAAGACGTCGATAAACTCACCGCGATGCTTCCGAACAGAGTTCAGTAACCGGAACTTGCTCACCATCACCGACCACGAAAAGACCGAGGCCAGCATCAACGCAATCAACACCGCCTTGCCAGGCGCCGTCGACTGCTCAAACGCGTAGATGAGCCCTCCATCGCTGTTTGCCAGAACCGGGGGAAAGAATAAGGTCGTCAAGTGCATGCCGAAGTTCGTTATTGCACCGATTCAACCATCCCGAAAGGCAAACTCGTGAATCATCGATCCACCCTCCGCGCTCTCACCCTCACCGTACTCGCCCTCACCGCTGGTCTTTCCCCCGCGCCCGCCCAAATCCCAGGCGCCACCCCCCCGCTCCAAGACGCCGCCCGTACCCTCCTACCCATCCTCGACCTGTTCGCAAACCCGCCCGCAAGCAAAGCCCGCTCCCTCACCCTCAAAGCGGAAATCGAAGCCCTCGGCTCCACTCAGTTCCAACAGCCACTACCCGCCTTCGAAATCATTCTCGCCCCCCCAAAAAAGGCCGTCTTCTCCACCAAAACCGCCAATCAACCCCTCCAAATCGGCCGCGACGGCAACACCCTCTGGGCCGCCCCTGCCTCGATCATCCAACCCCTCGTCCAAGCCCTCGAGTCCCCCGACCAAGTCACCCCCCCAAAGCGCACGGACCTCCCCATGCTCGTACGGCCCATGCAAATCCCTGTGCCAGGCAAAATCCTTGCCCTTCTCCCCATGCTCTTTGACGCCAAAGACTCTGGGAAAGCCGACTTCCTCGGCAAAACCGCCCGCCTCGTCGACGTTCGCGTCATGCCCGAACTCGCTCAACTCCTCGGGCCAGAACTCACCACCTCATCCCTCCGACTCTGGCTCGATGATGCATCCAGTGCCCCCGTTCGCGTCGGAGGCCGTTTTCAAAAAGAATCCGCAGTCATCCGCATCAAATCCCTCGAGTTCTCCCCCGAAGTCTCACCCGCAACCACCAACCGTCCAGAAAACGCGGTCACGATCCAACCCCATCACCTGAACGCCATCTCCGCCCTCCTGCGCGGTGAAGCCCCTAACCGGCGCTGATTCCATGCACCTTCCCGACCAAGGCGCACCCCGACCGGAGGACACGCCCCTCATGCAAGCCGCCCTCGACGAGGCGCGACACGGCATCGGCCTCACCGCCCCAAACCCAACCGTGGGCGCTGTCATCGCCCGCAACAACACCATCCTCGCCCGCGGATGGCACAAAGCCGCAGGCCAGCCACACGCAGAAATCGAGGCACTCGGTCATCTTTCCAACCCCAGCGACTCAAAGGGCGCAACGCTCTACGTCACCCTCGAACCCTGCTCCACCCACGGACGCACCCCCCCCTGCACAGATGCCATTATTCGCTCAGGCATCGAACGCGTGGTGGTCGCCTGCCTCGATGCCAACCCCGCCCACGCCGGCGCAGGAATCAAAATTCTCCGCGACTCAGGCATCGAAACCGTCTGGGGTATCCACGAACCCAGTGCCCTGTGGCTGAATCGCGCCTTCTTCAAACGCATAACCACCGGCATCCCGTGGGTCATCTGGAAGTGCGCGATGACCCTCGACGGAAAAATCTCCCTCCAACACGGACACCCCACTCGCATCACCGGCGAGGCCTCGCACCTCGATACCCACCGCCTCCGAACCGAAGTCGACGCAATCCTGATCGGAGCCGGGACCGCACGGATCGACGATCCCTCCCTCACCATCCGCCACGTCCCCGTCCCATTGGGAAAACAGCAACCGTGGCGCGTGGTCATAACCTCCGGCAGAAACGGCCCGCTTCCAGATAACCTGCGCCTCTTCACGGACCCTCACCGCGACCGGACACTCGTCCACACCGGCAAATCCCTCACGGAGTCCCTTCAAGAACTCGCCGCACGTGGAGTAAACTCCGTCCTCCTTGAAGGCGGTGGCATCCTCTCCGGCGCATTCCTTGAGCAGGGCCTCATCGACGAAGCCTGCGTCTACATCGCACCCGTGCTCGCCGGAGACGCCCCCGCAGCCCTTCAAACGTCAACCACACTCAATCCACTAGGAAATAATCGGTTCCGCTGGATTCACCATTCTCGAACCGGCGAAGATCTCCGCATCCGCGGAATCATGACCCGCTGGCTCCCCGAACGCCTCGACGCCACCAACGGCCCCTCCCTACCCCTCCCCGAATTCCGAAGCTGAAAGCCGCGCCCAAGGAGCAGTCCCATAGGTCCCATGCGACCCATACGACCCATCGGCCCCAATCCCGCTTTACCCCCCTATAGCACCCCCCCAGGCGGTGCAGCCTCCGGTTTCGCCTGCAAAGCAATCAGTACATTCGCCGCCACAATCGCCAGTGCTCCCGCTCCAAAGGCCGCCCCAATCACCTCATTCGCGTAGGTGATCCCCGACAGCCCTGAATACCAGCCCGGCAAAAAGAGCGCCCACACGGTCGCGAAGACCGGTTCACTCGCGTAAATCAGCCCGGCCTGCACCGGACTCACCCGAGGCTGCCACGCAATCATCGTCGCATACCCAAACAGCGTCGAACACAGCGTCAACACCCCCAGCATCACCCACATCCCCGGCTGCTCACACAGCCCGCCCCACCCCCCCTCGGGAAATCCCCCCGCCCACTCGCCCCATCCCACCACTCCCCAAAAAATCAACGCCTTCACCCCAAACATCACCAGCGCCACCCGATCCATCCCGTTCCCCCGAAAATCATCCCGCTCCAACACCAGAATCTGGCCCGTAAAAAAAAGCGCTGCACCCACCGTCTCCCACTCCCCCAACCCCAAACCCCAACCCCCCCCCACCCCACCCCAAC
>JBIIXW010000240.1:0-5008 GCA_044347165.1 Chthoniobacteraceae bacterium | reverse complement strand
GCGGAACCGGGTATACTTCTGCGCCGATAGTGACGGTGGTCGGTGGTGGTGGTTCCGGTGCGACGGCGGTGGCGAATATTCAGGGTGGGGTGGTGACGGGCGTGACGATTACGAATCCGGGGTCGGGATACACGAGTGTGCCGACGTTGCTCTTCACGGAGGGTGGCGGGACGGGCGCTGCGGCGACGGCGGCGTTTGGGGGAGTGATTGCGCTGACGGCTCCGAATACCTATTCGAGAGGAACCATTGTTCAGGGTGGTACGGGTTGGAACAACACGCCCAGTGCGGGGCAGCCGTTGGTCACGGGGACCTTATTGTTGGCTTCGGCGGATAGTACGGTGGTGTTGCCGGCAGGAGGAGTGACGTTGAATGGCGCATCCGTGAGCATGATCAACTCGGCTGGGCAGATTCATCCGTCGAATGTGGTGACGTTGAACGGGCCTTCGTCATTGAACTTGCTGGGAGACAATCGGTTGGCGGGATTGACGATTAACAACACTGGCGGTAACCGACCGGCGTTGGTGAATACGGATGGGGTGTTGACGTTGACGGGGCCGGTGACGGTGACGTCGAACAATCCGTACACGGTGCCCTCGTTGAACGGGACGTTGGATTTCTTGGGTCAGTCAGCGAACTTCCAGATTTCGCCGATTCGTTGGAATGGGCGGACGATGGTTGATTGGTTGCCGACGTTGAATGTGAACGCACAGATTCAGAATGCGAGTCAGTTGAACTTCACGGGTGGCGGGACGTTGTTGATGTCGGGGAACAATCTGTTTTCGGCTCCGATTCGAGTGGGTTCGGGCATTTTGGCGGGGGCGGGGATTGGCTCTCAGCCGACGCCGTTCGGGGTGGACAACTCGATTATTTTGGCGGGCGGTTCGCTCTCGGTGCGGTACGACAATGGAGGGTTGAGCAACGTTTCCTTCCTGTATCGGAATACCGTGGAGATTGATGCGGGGCAGACGGATGGGTTGGTGGATGTGAATAACAGCGGGAATGCCTCGATGAACAACTTGGTTCGTTTTTCTGGACTCAAACTGAGTCCGACGCAGACGCTGAAGGTGACGGGCGGAAATGGGTATGTTTTGGGGTTCCAAGACATTCAGCAGACAGCGCCGGGGAACCTACGGTTTGATGTTCAATCGGGGTTGGCGTTGGTGGTGCCGGGTGGGTTTAGTGAAGTGAGTCGTCCGTCGAATGCAGGACAGGGGACGTTGATTTTCAGTGGAAATAACACGTTTAGCTCGGATGTGACGGTGACGGGTGCGGCGTTGAACGGGGCGTCGATGTACACGGGGCAGACGAACGAGGTGTTTGGGTCTGGGAAGGTGACGTTGGCGGATGGCGCGAACTTCTTGTTGCTGCCTCAGTTCAAGGGGGCGTCGGCGAGTGGGTACACGGCGGGCGGGTTGAGCGGACGGTTCTCCTCGTTTTTGTCTGCTCCGAGCATCGTGGCGTTGACGACGGGTCCGTACACGGGTTTGGGGCCGACGGGCACGATGCCCTCGGTGATGTTGGGCGATTTGGCGACGAATACGCGGCCGAAGAGTTCTGCGGGCGCGTTTGTTCAGAGTGTGGGGGTTTATGAGGGAATCGTGCGGATCACAACGCCGGGTTATTATTCGTTTGTCACGCAGCAGGATGACTCTTCGATTTTGTCGATTGATGGAGCGCCGCTATTGGTTCGGCCGAACTACTCACCGAACGATAGTGCTCCTCTCTCGTTGTATTTAAGTGCAGGAGATCACTTTATTCAGGGGCGATTCCAGAATGCGGCTGGAGGAACGGGGATTAACGTGATGTATTCTGGGCCGGACACGGTGGCGGCGGGATTGGGCAAGGGGTTTGTGCCGATTAATCCGGCACAGTTGTTTGCGCCGTCTGCGTTACCGTCGTCGGCGAATGGTTTTTTGAGTGCGGGGCGGTTGGCGAATGATTTGGCGGTGGCGGCGAATGCCTCGGTGACGTTGGATGCGCGGGGTGCGGATTTGAACTCGACGGTGCGGTCGTTGACGTTGGCGGGTGGGTCCAACACGACGGTGTTGAACTCGGGGGGGTATGGATGGATTGGGGTGGAGACGCCGTTGAAGGTGACGGGTGGGGCGGCGGTGTTGCGTCCATCGACGTCGGCGTTTTTGGCTCCGCAGGGTGTGGATGACGATAATGGGTTGGGTGGAGGGTATGGGTTGGCGAAGGAAGGGAACGGGGTGTTTTCGTTGGGGAACAGTGCGGGCGCGTTTCGAGGGGTTTTGGATATTCGTGCGGGGACGGTTTCGTTGATGGATGGTGGGGCATTGCCCACTGGGGCAGGAGCGGGTGTGACCGTCGGGTCGGTGTCCGGTCGTGGGGCAACGTTGGCGAGTGGGGTGGCGGATATTTCGGGAGTGAATACAACGGGGTTAAACGTGGGTGATTGGGTGATTGGGGATGGGATTCCTACGAATACGACGATTACGGCAATCGATGCTGCGTCTGGAGTGGTGACGTTGAGTGGTGCGGCAACGCAGTCGGGCGTGAGAGGGTTGGCGGTGATTAGGCCTGCATCCTTGGATTTGAATGGGCAAACGTTGACGTCGTTAACGCCGATAACGATGACGGGGACAGGCACGGTGACGCAGCGGGCGGCGCTGTTCAACTCGAGTGGCACGACAGCGGTAGTGGCTTCGCCCCTGACTCTCCAAGGGATTAGGGGGTTTGATGGGGCGCTGTTGTCGGGCGGGCGGACGTCTGGCGGACAGTTGGTATCGGTGGACGTGGCGAATCCGGGGACGGGGTACACAGCGGCGCCGACGGTGACGATTTCTGGTGGGGGTGGGACTGGGGCGACGGCGGTGGCGGCGGTGGCTGGGGGTATTGTGACGCGGGTGACCATCACGAATCCTGGGAGTGGATACACGGGACCGGTGACGATTTCGTTGAGTGGGGGTGGTGGGACTGGAGCGACGGCAGCGGAGGGCTGGCTTGGGGGGGTGAGGATAGGCGGCTATGGGGACATTGTTTTGAACGGGACGATTTCGGATTCGGCGAGTCCGGGATTCATTAAGGATTCGCTGAATACGTTGACGTTGGGTGCGGATAACACGGCGACGTTGACGGGGTTAATCAACGTGAATGCGGGGTTTTTGCGATTGGGCAGCGCGGGGGCGTTGGGGGCGACGGGGGGTGCTGCGGGAACGGTGGTGGCAGCGGGGGCGGCGCTGGATTTGAACGGGCGTTCGACGGCGGAGACGGTGTGGATGGGAGGCACTGGGGTTGCGGGAAACGGGTATGGAAATACGTTGGGCGCGTTGGTGAACTTCAGCTTGAGCGCTGTGTCGACGTTATCGGGACCGTTGCAGCTGACCGCGAATACGTCGGTTGGGAATTTGAGTCCGTCGGGTTTTGGGGATTTCGTGCGGTACACCAATGCGCCGAGCGTGTCGGTTGCGGGTGCGGGGGATCTTGTGTTGGACGGGCCGATTTCATCGACGGTTGCGGGCACGGGGTGGTTGCAGAAGACGGGGACGAATCGATTGTTCATTAGTCAGCCCATGACGCAGTCGGGGGTGGGAGGGAGTGTGACCACAGGCGGAGTTACGTTTGCCCCGAATGTTTCTGTTTTGATGGGGCAGATGGTTTTGGGTGGGTCTGGGAAAATGACTCCGGCGACGGGGGGCACGTTTGTGGATGTGGGTGCGGGGCTTGTTTTGGATAACACGGTGGTGCAGGCGGGTGACCGGCTTGGGGGAAAAGCGTTTGGGATGAACAACGGGCAGTTCGCAATTTTTGGTGGGGCAACGAATGTGAATGAGAGTCTCGGCACGGCGGGATGTTGGGGGGGGGGGGGGGGGGGGGGGGGGGGAATCAATACGGTGACGTTGGTTTCGCAGGCTGGCGGAGGGTCGACAGCCTTTTCGATGGGTGGGTTGAGCTTTGGCGGCGGAGCGACGGTGCTTTTCCGTGGGACGGCGTTAGGAACTGCAGCGATGGGAACTGCGGGCGCCTCGAATGTGATGATTGGGGGAGCGATTCCGTACATGGGATCGACGGGAGCAACGGCAGGGTATCCCACGCGTGGGGTAATGGGTTGGGCGTTGGCTGACGGGACCGCTACTGGGGTTGGGACGAGTTTTGCGGCATACGATTCGACACGGGGCGTGGTGCCGTTGCAGGCGAGCGAGTACGTCAAGAACATGGTGAGTCCGTTGGTGCGATCGGGCACGTTGGCGAGCGGAACACTGACGGTGTCAGGTATTTCAACGTCTGGATTCACCGTTGGAGCACCGGTAAGCGGGACGGGCATCGCAGGCAATACAGTCATCGCATCGCTGACGGCCAACACGCTGACTCTCTCAGCGAATGCGACGGCGTCTGGTGCCCAAAATCTCACCGTGGGGCCGACAGGGACGATGAACGTGTGGGTGGATGCGCCGGTGGCAGCGACGGCAGGGGTGATGTCGGTGATCAACACGTTGACGTTGGATGCGGGTGGGGAAGTGAATATTCCGGCCACGGGGGTGTTGCGGTTGGATGGGCGGGCGGTGTTGGCGCGCGGGAACTCACGGATTAACGGGCCGGGGCTTTTGGTGGGTTCGGATGGCAACTCGGTCTTTTTCCACACTGCGGGGGCGGCGACGACATTGACGCTGGCTGCCACGTTTGGAGCTGCGCAGGGGGTGCGGAATCCGGAAATGGTTAAATCGGGCGAGGGGACGCTCGACATCGAGACCCCGATTTCCTATCTCACGACGGGGCTTCGCATTAATCAGGGGACGGTTAAGTTGTCTGGTGGGGTGAACACGCTGCTGAAACCGCTTCCATCGGTGCCGTCGATGACAAGCAACCAGACGGGCAGCATAGCAACTTATGTTCAGTTGTGGCCTGAGGGGCGGTTGGATTTGAATGGGAACCTGCAAGCGGTAAGGCTGATTTCTGGCTCTGTTAATCCGCTACATGGCGGAGTGGTGACGAATACGAGTCTGGTGCGGGCGGGGTTGCGGGTTTCGTCGAGTGGTAGCGACACGAT
>JBIIXW010000007.1:0-52264 GCA_044347165.1 Chthoniobacteraceae bacterium | reverse complement strand
CCTCCCGCCAAGTCCCACGCAGCCGCAACCACACAAACCAACCCGCCACCAAACGTCAGCAGTCGAATCGGCCAAACCGAAAAACCCAGCGCCATTCTCGTCCACAACCCAAGCAACTTCATCGCCGTATACCCCGACCTGCCGTCAGGCCGCTCATGGTGCTCGCAGTCCACCACCCCAATACTCCGCGTAGCCCGCAATATTAAGGCGTCCAAATAGGGCTGCGCCCCCTCATAACGCGTCACCTCTCGCCGCACCGTTTTCGACAAAACCTTGAAACTCGACAGGTACAACTCCCGAGGCTTCCCCAACGCCACACACGCCGTCCAGTTGTGCAACGCACTCCCCCAACGCCGATACCACGAATGACGCCTCACTCGGTACCGAGAGTACACAACGTCAAAACCCATCGCCGCATGCCGCAACAGCTTCTTCACCTCCGACGGCGGATTCTGAAGGTCGTCATCCATAATCACACACCAATCCCCCGTCGCCTGACGCAACCCCGCCATCACCGCGTTGTGTTCCCCAAAGTTTCGCGACAACCCCAAAAACTCCACCACACCCGGGTACCGCCCCTGCAGCGCCTCACAGACGTCCGCCGAATCGTCCTGACTCCCATCATCCACCAACACCAACTGTAACCGCTCCACATCCCTCAACTCCGAGATTAACTCCTGACACAACGTCCCAAGAGTCCCTCTCGAGTTGAAAACCGGCACCACCACCGACACGGACCACCCCCCAAACACTTGTCGCCCTCCCGCCTCCCGTCCCCCGTCATCCCCAGAAATCACCAATCTCCCCAACACCCGCTCGTACGATTGAGGCCCCAAGCCGTCCAACGCCCGTCTCCCTAAATAATACCGCCCCGCCAAAACTTCCCGAATCGCCTCCACAATCCGCTCCGCAGCCTCACGCTTCATCACGTACCCATGTGCCCCCGACTCAATCGCCAACTCTCCGTGGGTCAACTCATCGTGAATCGATAAAACCACCACCCGCAACTCGGGGCGTTCCTGCAACATTCCCGCCACCAGTCCCGAGGAATCACGGTGCTTCAATGACCAATCCACCACCGCAACGTCCGGCGCCGCCTCTCGCATCATCACCATCGCATCCGCCTCGTTCCCCGCCTCCCCCACCACCTCCAAATCCGCCTGCTCCCCCAACAGCGTCACCAACCCCCGACGCACCACCGCATGGTCATCCACCACCATCACCCGAAACCGTCGCTCCCCCCGCTCCTTCATCAACGCATCCTTCATCCCCACAAAATACCCCGCTCACAACCTCCTCACATCGGGACGCTTTCCTAGTCCATCTAAGGACTCTTCCCCGAAGGGAACAACCCCTATTCCGCGCCCAGCAAAACCTGAAAAGCTTTGACGCTCCACCAGCCCAGCGACTAGGCTCCATGACCCTTTTTAACGCCCCAAAGCGTTGAAAAATCAGGCCGCGCGCTCCGCGCAGGACCCCCCGTGCTGGATCCATCCACCGGCCCCAGCGGATGCACGGCCGAAGTCCCCCATCCATCGTCCCATTCGATACATCCACCACTTTACGCCACACCTCTTATGTCCGAAGAACTCTCCTACGTCCTTGTCACCCCCTACTCCATCCGGAAAGCACGCACCGGCGGCATCGTCTCACGCCTCATCTCACGAACCGCCCTCGACCTCGTCGAATCCCGTCTCTTCGCCCCCAGCAAAGAACTCGTCGAAGCCTACGCCGCAAACATCGTCACCGCCGAAAACCCAGCCGACCGCGAAGCCCAGGAGCGCGTCCGGAACTACGTCCTCTCCCACTTCGGACCCACCCCAAACGGCGGCCGCCCCCGTGTCCTCCTCCTCGTCGTCAAAGGCGAAGACGCCGTCGCTAAAGTGCGGTCCGTCGTCGGGCACCTCGTCGGAGACCGAACCTCCGGCGAAACCATCCGCGACACCTTCGGCGATTACATCACCGACGCCACCGGTGCCGTCACCTACTTCGAACCCGCAGCCATCGCCCCCCAATCCGCGGAAGCCGCAAAAGCCGACCTCCTCCTCTGGGCAAAATATTCCGACGCCGACGGCGGTGTCGTCGATTGGGCCGTCGACTTCCCGAAAGGCGAAACAACCGAGAAAACCCTCGTTCTCATCAAACCCGACAACTTCCGCGTCCCGAGCACCCGCCCCGGCGGAGTCCTCGATGTCTTCTCGCGGTCTGGCCTCTACATCGTTGGCCTCCAAGTCCTCCGGATGAGCGTCGCTCAAGCAGAACAGTTCTACGGCCCCGTCTTGGACGTGCTCATGGACAAACTTCGCGACCGCTCCGGCCAAATTGCGCGCCGCCTCATCGAAGAAGAGTTCAAACTGACCCTCACCAGCGAAACCGAAAAGCAACTCGGCGACCTGCTCGGCCCAGTCAATGGACGGGAAAACTGGGAACAAATCGTCAAGTTCATGGCAGGGCGCAAACCTTCCGAATGTCCTCCCGAACTTCGGAACGAACCCGGCACGGAAAAATGCATCGCCATCGTTTACCAAGGTGTCGATGCCGTGCGCAAAACGCGTGACGTTCTCGGACCGACCGACCCATCCAAGGCGCCTCCCGGATCAATCCGTCGCGAGTTCGGCCAGACGATCATGGTCAACGCCGCTCACGCCTCCGATTCCGCAGAAAACGCAGCGCGCGAACTAGGAATCATTCAGTTCGCTCAGAACCGCCTGAAACCCTTTGTTGAATCCTGGTTCTCAAAATAATCACCCCCGCTACCCTTCAGAGGCACAACTTCGGCTGATACGCACCCTCACTAATCCCAATAACACCATGGAACTCGCCCACCGCGCCACAATCCTTACGCCCTCACTGACCCTCTCCATCGACTCGAAAGCCAAAGCCATGAAGGCTGAAGGCATCGATGTCTGCAGCTTCGGAGCCGGCGAACCCGATCACGACACCCCCGAACACATCAAGGCCGCCGCCATGGCGTCCCTCGACGGCGGGTTCACCAAATACACCCCTTCCAGCGGTATCCCAGAACTCCGCCAAGCCATCTCTGACAAGTTCAAGGCCGACAACGGTCTGGACTACAAACCCTCGCAGATCATCGTCTCCAACGGGGCAAAACACTCCTGTTACAACGCTATTCTCGCCACCTGCCAACCCGGCGACGAAGTCATCATCCCCGCTCCCTTCTGGCTCTCCTACCCCGAAATGGTGCGCCTCGCCGGTGCAGAACCCGTCATCGTCCAAACCAAGGAAGAAAACGGCTGGAAAATGACCGCTGAAGAGTTCCAAGACGCGATGACTCCGCGAACCAAACTCGTCATCATCAACTCCCCAGGGAACCCCACCGGCGCCGTCTACTCCCGCGAAGAACTCTCCGCTCTCGTGGAAGTCGCCGTCGACGAAGGCATCTTTATCCTTTCCGACGAAATTTACGAAAAACTCGTCTACGGCGGAGCAACCCATGTCTCCACCGCTGCCATCTCCAAGGAAGCCTACAACCAAACCATCACGATCAACGGCTTCTCCAAAGCCTACTCGATGACCGGTTGGCGCCTCGGTTACCTCGCGGCACCCGAACCCATCGCAAAGGCCATCGACGCCATTCAGAGCCACTCGACCTCAAACCCCTGTTCGTTCGCCCAAAAAGGCGGTCTGGCAGCCCTCAAAGGGGATCAAAACCCCGTCAATGACATGCGCGCAGAGTTCGACCTCCGCCGCCAATACATGCTCGGACGCCTCCAGTCCATCGCCCGCGTCACCGTCGTCGAACCGCTCGGTGCCTTCTACGTACTCGCCAACATCTCCGCCTTCGGTCTCAAATCCTCTGATTTCGCCGAACGGCTCCTCTCCAAACACCACGTCGCCGTCGTGCCCGGCGTGGCCTTTGGCGACGATCGCACCATCCGGTTGTCCTACGCCACCGGACTGGACATCATCAAAAAGGGGTTAGACCGGATCGAAGAGTTCTGCAAATCGCTCTAATCAACGGTTCAACAGACAACGAAAGGCGGACTCCCACGCAGTCCGCCTTTTTGTTTGGCCAACCACCCCACCCAACGCCATGAACCGCGCCCTCGGCATTGATTACGGTGACGCCCGCATCGGAGTCGCCGTCTCAGACGAACTCGGGATGCTCGCGCACCCGCTCGAAACCGTCCCCCACCGCGCCTCCCAACCGCTCACCATCGAGTCCCCCGCCGTGCTGCGCATCCTCGCGCTTCTCACGGAAAAGAAAGCCGACACCCTCGTCATCGGCCTGCCTCGAAACATGAACGGCACCACCGGAGAATCCGCCGAGAAAGTCCGCAAGTTCGCCGACACTCTCCGATCCGCGCTCGACGGAAAACCCGTCACCATCCGTTTCATCGACGAACGACTCACCACCGTCGCAGCCCATCGCATGCTCCAAGACGCCGGCAAAACCGCCAAACAATCCAAGGCCCTCGTCGATCAAGTCGCCGCGCAACAAATCCTCCAGTGCTGGCTGGATAGCCAAGCTCTCCTCGCCCCACCCCCCGCCGACTAATCCGCTCGTTTCGAGACATCCGGTTCATCTCATGCCGCCCCGGACCGTCCTCAAACTCACCGTCCAATACGACGGAACCCAGTTCTGCGGTTGGCAAAACCAACCCTCCAAATGCGGCGTCCAAGACGCTCTCGAAAAAGCGTTTCTCAGCCTCACCGGGAATGCTGTGACCGTTTACGGATCCGGACGAACTGATGCCGGCGTCCACGCCACCGGACAAATCGCCACCGTCGACCACATCGCACCACTCCATGCTCCTGAAACGTGGCGCATGGCCCTCAACGCTCATCTCCCCCCCGCGGTTCGGGTCACTCGGGTACAAACCATGCCGAAGGGGTTTCACGCCCGTTTCAGTGCCACGGGCAAAACGTACGAGTACCGCATCTGGAATGATCGCATCATGTGCCCGCTCGAAACGGACCGCGCCTGGCATCATCAAAAACCCCTCGACCCCGACACCCTCCGCACCGCTGCGAACCTCCTGACGGGAACCCACAACTTCGCAGCGTTCGCCGCCAATCGCGGCCACGTGGAGACCGACACCGTTCGAACCATTCATGCCATTCGCGTGATCAAGAAAGGTCCTCTCATTTCCCTGCAGTTCTCCGGAAACGGATTCCTGTATCGCATGGTTCGCCTGCTCACCGGCGCCCTCGCTCGCACGGCCTCTCAAACCGAACCCCTCCCTTGGATCGAAGGCTTCCTTCGGAATCCCAACGCAGCCAAATGCCAGTATTGCGCCCCCGCCGAAGGCCTCTATCTCCGCGCCGTTCGGTACTGACCGATTCCCCCCTCCCGCGCTACGGAGACGAGGGCGTAAAACGAGACCGCTTAAAGAAATTCCCAAGCCCTGTAGGGACGAAACAACGTATCTCGCCCCTACAGGGCTCAGAGGATTTTCGCCCTCTTCCTCGGGCGTTGCCCGAGGCTGTCGTAAGGTGCCCCGTTGGGGCACCGGAACTCCCCTATTTCCTCAAAAGCTTTCATGCAAAGTCCGCCCGAATGCCTGCGGGACTCTGCGCCCGTTCCCGTTTTTAGGTTGAACACCCCCTCCCGTAAACACCCCTTCCCCCGCGCCAACGGCGCCCCTCATGTCAGCCTGGGCCAACGGCCTAGGTTCCCCCCCAATCCCAAAGCCCCACAGGGGCGTCACAACCGCCCCCCCAACACACCCCGGCACACGCGGTGCTCAAAGCACTCCCATGACCTCCCCTCGCCCCGCTCTTCTCGCCCTCGTCGGCACATTCCTCCTTCCCCTCGTCTGCGAGGCAATCGACACCGCCAACCTCGAAAAAATCCGCCCCGCCATGGAGTCCGCCGTCGCGCAAAATCAAGCCGCCGGCATCGTGACGCTCGTGATGGAAAAAGGCAAAGTCGTCCACCACGAAGCCGTTGGAATGGCGGATATTCGCGACAAGCGCCCAATGGCGAAAGACGACGTGTTCTGGATCGCTTCCATGACCAAATCCATCAATGCCGCGGCCATGATGACCTTGGTTGACGAGGGCAAACTCTCCCTCGACGCGCCGGCATCCCAATGGTTTCCCGAACTCGGCAAAGTAAAACTCGCAGGCGGCCAAAGCCCCGAACAACCCATCACGCTCCGCCACCTCCTGAGCCACACCGCCGGCATCGCCTTTCCCCCGCGAAAAGCCACCGATGGCGCCGTCTCACTCAAGTCCTACGCCCTGTCTCTGGTCAAAGCACCCCTCGCCTTCGCGCCCGGCAGCGCATACGAGTACGGGTTCGGTCCAACCATTGCCGGCAGAATCCTCGAAATGGTCTCCGGCATGCCTTACGAAACGTTCCTCGACCAACGCATCTTCCAGCCCCTGAGGATGAAGGACACACAGTTCAATCCGGACGACGCGCACCGCGCCCGAACCGCTCGCACCTACAAACTCGACGAAGACTCCAAACAACTGGTTCCCGGACACAACGCCTTTGTGATGCCCGACTCCCAAACCAAGCGGATGGTCGAGCCTTCCGGCGGCCTCTTCTCCACCGCGTCCGACATGGGCCGCTTCTACGCCATGATTGCCAATGGAGGCGAACTCGACGGCGCGCGGATCCTTTCCCCTCAGGCAGTCAAAGACATGACCACCCCGGTCACCGCAGGTGGCAAGCCCCAAGGCTACGCCGCAGGCTGGCAGGTAAATACCGAAACCCAGCGCCCAAGTCCCGCAATGCCTGTAGGAAGCCACGGCCACGGCGGCGCGTTCGGCACGCACGGTTGGGTCGATTCAGAGCATGGAATCGTGACGGTGTTCCTCGTGCAAAACGTGCTGAATCCCGAAGGCGGAAAACCCCGAGATGCGTTCCACCGAATCGTCATGGACGCCGCCGGCGTGAAGGTCGACCCGCCTGCAAAAAAGTAGCCCTTCACCCACCCCCATTCACAACGAGCCAAAGAAGGATGCGCCCTGACGTTCATTACCCGCAACTCGCGGATACGCCCGTCTCACACCTGCCCTTCAGCCCCGGAGTCGTCGCGGGAGGACTGCTCTTCGTATCCGGACAAGCCTCCGTCGACGCGCAGGGAAAAATCGTGTCCGACACCTTTGAAGGCGAGTTCCGCCGTTCGTTGGACAATGTCCGAAAAATCCTGCACGCGGCGGGCTGCGAGCTCTCGGATGTGGTTCAAACCCGCAACTACGTCCGCGATTCCGAAGACCTTCCCCAGTTCAATCAACTCTACCGAGAACACTTCCACGCTCCGTTCCCCGCGCGAACGACGATCGTGAACTGCCTGCCCGCCTCGTTGAAGTACGAGATCGAGATGGTCGCCACCGTGCCTGCGAAAGAGTCTCCGCCGTGTAACCAAAATCCACCCGCGGTTTAACGGAAGCATGCTGCTGAAGACCTTCCTGCTTCGCCCCTTGGTAGGCCTCCTGATCTTGGGCATCTTGTTTCACGTCCTCGAGAAGCTCGCCCATCGCCGTGCACGAAGCGTTTTTTCAAAGGCGGGCCTCAAAACCGATCTCCTCTACTTTTTCCTCGCCCCCGCCATGCGTGCCGTCATGCGGTGGGTGATTCTCGTCCCCGTTCTCGCGCTGGTGCTCACTGGGATAACGACCCTCCCCGAGTTGAAAAATGGCCTCTATCGCGGGTTTGGTCCGCTCGGACGGCAACCCCCATGGTTGCAGGCAGTCGAGGTGTTGGTGCTCGTTGATTTTATTGGCTACTGGACCCATCGCGCGTTCCACTCCAGCAGGGGGTGGCGGATTCACTCGATTCACCACAGTTCAGAGGAACTCGACTGGATTGCCAGCGCCAGAGTTCACCCGCTGAACGAGCTCGTAAACCGACTGGGTCAGGCCACACCCGTTCTCATGCTGGGGTTCGACCCGAAGGTGACCCTCGCTGCCGCGCCTTTCCTGACACTTTACGCCATCGGCCTGCATGCAAACCTCGACTGGGACTTCGGCCCGCTGCGAAAGGTCATCGCCTCGCCCGTGTTCCACCGATGGCACCATTCCCGGGAACCGGAAGCATTGGACAAAAACTTTGCGGGCCTCCTTCCCCTCTGGGACCTCCTCT
This sequence comes from Chthoniobacteraceae bacterium, assembly GCA_044347165.1. Lineage (GTDB taxonomy): Bacteria > Verrucomicrobiota > Verrucomicrobiia > Chthoniobacterales > Chthoniobacteraceae > JBEEPE01. Next base: position 44,205 of record JBIIXW010000007.1, on the reverse strand, counting down.
TCGGCACCTTTCACATGCCGCCCAACCGTCTCCCACGCGATTTTGGAACAACCGCCCCCGTACCCGACGGGTTCCTCGCGCAACTTGCCTACCCGTTCCACTCCCCAAAGCCCTCGGTTCCCTACGCCGAGCACCCCCATCATGCCACGTAAACGCTGAATACGGAACGGTCCGTCGGCTTGCATTCACTCTGCGGGACAGCATCATCTCTCGCAAAATGCTGAGCGTCGGTCAGGGCAATTTTTCAGGAGGCTCGCTCCTCAATCTCAATCGTTCCCAACGATTGTTGCAGCGGAGCCTTGCTCGGCTTTCGACCGGCTCGCGGGTTGACTCGGCAATCGATGACGCAGCTGGAACGGCAGTTTCCTCAAAGCTTTCCGCTGCGATTGCGCGGATGCGAGCCTCTGCATCGAATCTCCAAAATGCGATGTCCTTTCTCCAAATGCAGGACTCCGCACTCTCCTCGATTGGAGAAGTTCTCAAGCGCATGGGCGAACTCAAGGTCCTGAGCACGGATCCCACGAAAAACGATTCGGACAAAGCCAACTACCAGACTGAGTTTGCGCGAATGCAAGAGCAGGTTGCCAACATTTCAGACACCAAGTTCAACGGTATTCGGCTGTTTGCGCCTGAACTTGAAGACGAAATGCTCACGGCCATCACCCATGACTCTGGCAGCGATGCACTCTATCTCGCGCAGTTCGCGCTCAAGGGAGACGAACACTTTTGGATGTCTTCGAACAAGACGCGTTACACCTTCGTATCAGGCTCGTTTACGTGGAATGAGGCGAACGCCGATGCGCAGTCCCACTTCGGGCACTTAGCCACGGTGGAGGACGACAGTCGCTGGGCGGAAATTTCCGCTCAACTCGGAACAGACGCTTCAAGGCGTGCATGGCTAGGAGCATACCAAGCGTGGGGAGCAGAACCCTCTGAGGGATGGTCGTGGGTCACCGGCGAACCCCTTACAAACTCCCGCTGGAAACCCGGCGGACCGGACGAGGTTAGGTTCGTCGGCGAAGGCGTAATCATGGGAGGAACTGTTTCCGGCGTTGCTATCACCAACGGTGGCTCAGGGTTTGCGACCCCTCCCGCACTCACATTTTCGGGTGGAGGAGGCGCCGGAGTTGCCGGGACCCCGGTGCTAACGCTGGGCGTAATTACAGGCGTCACTATCACGTCCGCCGGGTCAGGCTACACCTCCGAACCAACGGTCGAAGCAGATGGATTTGGTCCGATTGGACAAGCCACAGTGGTGGGGGGACCAGTGACCGGAGTCACCATCACGGATGGCGGCGCGGACTTCACCACTCCTCCTACCTTAGCATTTACGGGCGGAGGAGGGTCTGGCGCTGCGGGGACGGCCATCATTTCGGGAGGAGTCATCACAGGGGTGAACCTCACCTCGGGCGGGAGCGGATACCTCACGCCACCCTCGGTGGAAGTGGTTCGGGGTAGTCAGAACTACATGGAAATCAACGGTACAGGAGGAAGTGGCGAATGGGATGACGTTCCTGAAACCTCCGCGAGTTCTGAAGGTTATATCCTCGAGCGCAGCGGAGGGTCGCTTGCGGATGTTTCGTTGGAAACAATAGAAAACTCCCTCCAGTTCATTGCCACGTGCCGCGCGAACAACGGCGCAAACCAATCCCGTCTTCAGTTGATTAGCGATAACTTGGCGACCAACACGCAAAATCTTGAAGTCGCAAATAGCCGAATTGCAGACGTCGACGTGGCGTCCGAAACCGTCCAAATGATGCGCGCCCGCATCTTGGTCGAATCCGCCTCATCGATGCTCCAACGGGGCATCGAGTCCGAAAAAATCATCCTCCGCCTGCTGGAGTCGGCCTAACTCTCCCCTTTGGGGTTTCACATCCATCGCCCCCCGCAAACTACCGGCGGGCTCCAGCCTCAGAATCATACAGACCACCACACATGCGCTTGATCCCCAATGGGTTACCGCAATCAATACCATTCGCGTTCAAATGCAGGATTGAATCTCGTCAGGATTGACGCGATGTTTATCCCGATTGGTGACAACCGATCCCCAGTGCCAGCATAGCTCAGTTGGTAGAGCAGCTGATTTGTAATCAGCAGGTCACCGGTTCGAACCCGGTTGCTGGCTCCCTCCGCCAGAGGGACTTACACAGAACCAAGAAAACAAGCGAACTCCTGAGTGGCAGTTGCGTAAGCGACAACCGAACCATCAGCGCAAATACGGATCCATTCGCAGTCGAAGGGCGCATGGTCGCATCCCTTGCAGTGGCTGATTTTTCCGTCACGGCCGTAAGGTCCATGGCAATAGGAAATCGGATTAGAACTTGGGTTAGCCCTACGATTGCAACGAGACTGGTTCTCACAGAAGCTTGAACACGCTGAGTATGAACGCCATTTACCTCCTCGGCATGAGCCACATCATGCCTGTCCTGCGAGCTTGCAGCCCATCCAAGGACGGTCACTACAACCACTTTGGTAACGGCATCGCACCGCGTTTCATCGATTGGCCAACGCTTCCGGGAATCCTTCCGGCCCCCCTCAAGGTTGCCTCCATTTACGTCGGACACGTCGCTCCTTTCTGGGGACCCGTGCTTGCGCATCAAGACCCGTCTGGGGGCCTTGCATGCGCAGATGGGTTTCGCCATCTGCTTGAGTCAATCGAGCTTGAAGGCGGCAGAACCCCACTTTTCGTTTTCATGAACGGAGAGGAACATATCCACATGAGCCGACGGAGATTCGAAACTCCTTATGACTTTTTCGTGCCAGAACGCCCCGACCTCGCAATCGCTCCGCTCCGACAGGTGCTGCCAACATCCACCATCGAAAAGCAAGCACATCACTTTCTCGCCCCTGCAAAAGCCAGTTTCCTAGCCATGCGGGCCCTTTGCCGAATGGCCACTATTATTAATGTACTATGCCCCCCTCCCGTTCTTGGAACATCCTTGCCTCCAGACGCTCCTGAAAAATCCATCGATGGCGACACCAAAGACCCACTGCGGCTGAAAAACTACCTCGTTTATGCCCGCGTGCTGAGAGAGTTTTTGGAGCCTCTCGGCATCGAGACCCTCACGCCTCCGCCCGAAACATTGACACCTGAGGGCATGTTGCGCGCTGAGTATACAGGCGATCCAGTCCACGGGAACGTCGAGTACGGGCTTCGCGTTCTCGCGCAGTTGCAATCACTTCTCAGGAAATAATCGTCATGCACCCGTACTCCGAACTCCCAGATCGCCACTTCTGGAAGCGTTTTGTCACGAACTCGCCGTGGCGAGATTTGGCGTTTCATGATCGGGCAAAGTTCCAACTTTCAACCCACGAAAAGGTGGCGACCGCGGGCAGCTGTTTCGCGCAACGCATCGCAGAGCACCTCTCAAAAACTGGAATCCGCCCATTCCACGCGGAAACAGCACACCCCCTCCTCTCTGAGTTTGGTGGCGATACCGCCAGCTACACGCAATTCTCAGCGCGCTACGGAAACATCTACACAGCCCGACAACTGGTCGAACTCGTCGACCAAGCATTCTGCCTGAGGGACCCCATTTGCGATTTCGTGAATGAGGAAGGCCACTGGTACGACTTGCTCAGGCCCAACATCCAGAAACACGGCTTCTCCAGCTTCGAAGAGTTGACTGCAGATCGTGCCTATCACCTGACGCGCGTTCGACACCTTTTTGAAACGGCTAGCGTGTTCGTCTTTACGCTCGGACTCACCGAAGCGTGGATGAACTCCGAGTCCAGTTTTACCTACCCAGCATGCCCAGGGACCGTTCGAGGGACCTTCGATCCAACCAAACACGCTTTCAAAAATTTTTCCCTCTCCGAAATCACCTCCGACTTGCAACGAATGGTTGACCAAGTGACCCGAGTAAACCCCCCGATTAAGTTCATCTTAACTGTTTCACCCGTTCCTCTGGTCGCCACACGCTCTGAAAAAAATGTTCTGGTCGCCTCGTCTTATTCGAAGTCGGTTCTGAGAGCAGCCGCCGGGGAGATAGAGATGAACAACTCGAATGTGGATTACTTCCCCTCATACGAAATCATCAGCCACCCCGCCTCATTTGGACAATACCTCGACTCCGACCTGCGAGAGGTAACCCCTCGCGGGGTTGCCCATGTGATGGACTGCTTCACATCCAGCTATCTTCGACCCCAAGATCAACCACCGCTTGATGCTCCAGTCACACCCCCATCACTCTCCATCGCCCCCCCAGACCACATCAGCCACGTGTCCGCCCCCCCAGAATGCGAGGAGATTTTCAATGAACCGAATCCCTGAAGGCCAAACCGATTTTTGCCTACACCCCCGTCCCAGCGGCCATCTCCTCATCTCGCCAACCAAATCTTCCCAAATCTGAAGTCTCACACCATGCCTATCCCCTTCTTCAGCGTCATCGTCACAACGCACAACCGCTCCAACCTCCTCAAACGCTGCCTCCATTCCATCCTCGCCAACACCTTCGCCGACCACGAAGTCATCCTCGTCGCAGATCATCCTGACCCCGCAACGTATGCGGGTGCAGCGGAACTGCTCCGCCCACAGGACACCTTCATCCGGCGCCCATCCGGCGGCGGCCCCGCACAAAGCCGCAACCTCGGGCTGCAGCTCGTCCGAGGCAAATACGTGCTTTTCATCGACGATGACGACGCTTTTCTGCCGCACTACTTCGCGGAACTCCACGCTGCCACCTCAAAATACCCCGGCCACGCCATCTTCACCAACCCGCGAGTGATCGAGGAAGACCGCAACCAGCTTGAAGCACCGCCAATCAAAGTGACCGACCACTCGCTCAGTGAGGCCGACCTTTCCATGCTTTGGATTAAAAACTACATCCAGAACCACACCATCGTGTACCCACACTCTGCCATTCGTGGACGGCAGCAAAGCCCCGCACTGCGGAGCCTCGAAGACTGGGATTTTCTACTCAACGTCGCGTCCGATACACCGCTTGTCCATCAACCCATCCTCGGCGCAATCACGTACAAAGACTTTGTAAACGACGGCACCCGCCGGAGCAGTTCCGAGCAAGCAAAAGGAATCAATGCGCTGGCAGACTACCTTCATATCTATCGTCGCTGGCCAGCGCCCTCCCCCGAAATCCGGGAGCTTCGCCAGGTGTTCCTCTCTTCCAATGGGTTCGCCGCGCCCATCGAGTGGATTTGAGGGGTCTGCCCCCACCGGGCATCAGTGTAGCCCTGAAATCTCCAAGGTGTTGGAGGTGGTGCGCGGTACAGGGTTTGAACCTGTGACCCCCTGCGTGTGAAGCAGGTGCTCTACCGCTGAGCTAACCGCGCGCGAGACATGAGAAGTTACACGCCCGACCAGAGAGGGCGAGTCCTTTTTACATCCCGCCAGCGGTACCGACGCAACCAATACGCCGATACCGCTGGAATCAACGAACTTATGCCCCCCACGCAATCAGCCGCAACTCATGCGCTTGCACGAGGTCCGGATGAGTTGGAATCACCCTCACATTCAGGCCGTACGAACCGCTCTCCGTCGCAGGAACTGACCCGCGATAAAGATACCGTCCATCACTGCCTCCGTCCGAAGCGCGCTCCAATCTCACCGATACCGGGGAAGTAATGTGTCCATTCACCTCCTCTCCGTAGTAGGCCTGCACCTCCACATCGCCGGGTTCAACTCGTCCCAGATTGACTGAAGCCGTCACTGGCAATTCATCGCCAACTTGCACCTCCACCCCGTCCACTCCCGTGTCAATTCGCTCGACGCTCACGTCATCCCAATGCGCGCGCATTTTGTCCTTCCACTCCGCCAAGGAGGCAGCCGCCTTGCCACCATTTGCGCCCAAGCGAATGTGTGCCGCCGCCGCCAAATCGTACAACCGCTCCGCGTACTCACGCACCATCCGCTCCGTATTGTAAACCGGAGTGATCGAACGAATCGATTCACGCATCAACTGCAACCACGCTAGCGGCAACTGCCCATCCGGCTTCGCATAGAACAGCGGAACAACCTGCGTTTCTAGGACATGAAACAAGCTCGCCACATCCACCTCGTTCTGAAACTCCGGCGAGCCATCTGTAATGTCCGGACCAATCGCCCATCCAGCCTTCCGATTCGTCCGATAAGCCTCACACCACCAACCATCCAACACCGAGAGATTTAACCCCCCATTGGGTGGCAACTTCATTCCACTCGTTCCGCTCGCCTCCAGCGGCCGCAACGGATTGTTCAACCAGAGATCCACTCCCTGATACATCCGGCGACCAACGTAGGTATCATAATCCTCAATAAATACGATGCGGTTTTCAAACTCAGGCATCCGCGTGTACCGATAAACCTCCTGGATGAACGATTTACCCGGCTCATCCTTCGGATGCGCCTTCCCAGCAAAGACGAACTGGACTGGACGCTCCGGATTCGCCAGCAACTTCAAGAGCCTCTCAGGATCCTTGAATAACAACGTCGCGCGTTTGTACGTCGCAAACCGACGCGCAAAACCAATCGTGAGGACCTCCGGATTTAGCATGCCCCCAACCGATCGTATCCGCTCGGGAGCCTCACCCAACCGGTGATACCGCGAAGACACGCGCCTCCGAACAAACTCCACCAACCGACGTTTCAGCGCCTGATGCGTCTGCCACAACTCCTCGTCAGGAATGTCGTAAACCCCGCGCCAAAATTCAATGTCCACCAGCTTTTTCTCCCAACCCGGCAGATACTTATCATACAAACTCGCGAACTCCGGCGCCATCCATGTCCTCGTGTGAATGCCATTCGTCACGCTCGTGATGGGCACCTCATGCTCAGGAACTCCCGCCCACACGTCCTTCCACAATCCCTGCGACACATACCCGTGCAGCTCACTGACGCCATTTGCATGCCGACTCGATCTTAAGGCGAGAATCGTCATCGAGAACGGTTCCGAGGGATCTTTTCGCGTCTGCCCAAAACTGCAGAACGTCGCAAAATCAATCCCCACCTGAGCGGGATAATGTGAGAAATACCTCTCCATCAGCCCTAACGGAAAGGCGTCGTTCCCAGCAGGAACCGGCGTATGCGTCGTGAAGACATTCCCCGCAGCAACCAACTGCAGCGCGGCGTAGAAACTCAACCCGTTCTCCTGCACCTGCCTCCGAACCAACTCCAACGTCAAAAACGCGGAGTGCCCCTCGTTCATATGGAACACCGACGGACGAATCCCCAACACGTTCAACGCATGTACGCCACCAATCCCCAACACAATCTCCTGCTTAATCCGCATCTCGTTGTCTCCACCGTACAACTGTGCCGTGATGAGTCGGTCTTCCTCAGAGTTCTCAGGAATGTCGGTATCGAGGAGGAAGAGAGTGATTCGACCCACCTCCAACCGCCAAATCTTTGCCCGAACACGTCGCCCAATAATCTCCACATCCACATACGCGGGATGACCCGCCGTGTCCCTTGCCTCAATCAAAGGTAGGTGCGAGAAGTTCTGGTTCAGTTGCACGCTCTCCTGCCACCCATCCCGGCCAATCTGCTGACGGAAATAACCGTGCCGGTAAAGGAGGGTGAAAGCGCAGAACGGAAGACCCAGATCACTCGCGGCCTTGCAATGATCGCCCGACAAAATGCCCAACCCGCCGGAGTAGTTGGGAAATGATTCATGAAACCCAAACTCCGCTGAAAAGTACGCCACCGGACCTGTTTCTTGAGAAACAATCGCCTTGCCTTTTGGCGCTTTGCGAGTCAGTCCATAGGTATCTTTGGCCGCCATGTACGCATCGAAACGGGCCTCCACGGCCTTCATTTCACGCAGGAAGTCATCGTCCCCTGCCAACTCTTGAAGCCGCCCCTGCTTCGTCAACTGAAGCATTCGAACTGGGCTGTGATTCGTTTGATCCCAAAGACCCGCGTCCATCAGCCAGAACAACCGGCGCGCATCCGGTTGCCACGTCCACCAGAGATTGAACGCAATCTTGTGTAGCGGTTTCAACGCCTTCGGAATCCGCGGCGTTACATTGTAGGTTCTAATTGGGTGCATAGAGCGTTTGATTCTGTTCTACGCCCTGGGGGGAACCAACCCCCAAACAATGTGCCGGTACCCACCCGCACTCAAGCCACCATTTACCCCCCAAAAAAACACCGCACTCCTTGCAGCAACCCAATATCACCAGACCACCACCCCCAATCCGTTATTCGAGCCGCACAAAAAAGGAAGGGCGCCCTTCCATCGAAGCAGCGCCCTTCAAACACCTGCCAGAGAACCGGCAGCACCAACACAACACTTGGTTCTACTCACACCCCAACCTCAGGGCGGCACTCAAACCAACTGATTTGAAATCTGTTTGTCTCCTACCTGAAAAGCTCAAACCGAGCAACCTGAAACCGAACTCAGTTTGCTGGAACCACGTTCACGCGGCGGCCTTCCTGATCGAAGCGAACTTTCCCGTCGACCAACGCATAAATCGTGTAATCCCGACCCAATCCCACATTCAATCCAGGACGGAACTTCGTCCCGCGCTGACGAATGATGATGTTTCCAGCCACCACGCTCTGACTGCCAAACTTCTTCACTCCAAGACGTTTGCTTGCGCTATCGCGTCCATTCTTGACTGATCCTTGACCTTTCTTATGAGCCATAAACTTAGGAAGTTATTAACTTAATCTAATCCCAACCCCAAAACTACCCAGCAATCCCAGTGATTTTCAGTTTCGTCAACCGGCGACGATGCCCCACCGTGCGATGATAACCTTTCCGGCGGCGGTATTTGTAAGCAATCACCTTGTCGCCTTTGTACTGGGACACAATCTCCGCTTGGACGGACGCCCCTTTCACCTCGGCTCCCGTACGCACAACGCCTCCATCAGCAACCATCAATACATCGCTGAACGTCGTCTTGCCACCAGACTCACCCTCGAGTTTCTCGACGCTAATCACGTCCCCTTGGGAAACTCGGTACTGCTTTCCACCCGTCGAAAATACTGCGTACGCCATATGAAAATGAAAGTGAGAATGGATTTGGTTTCGTCGAGGCGTTGCCGCCCCGCCCCGCCCCACCAAAACCTAAGTCGCTCACCTGCAATTAGATGAACACGAATGAAGTCTTGGCTTTGGACCAAGGGTCGAGAATGGTCGCAACAAGTCACCAAGGAGACAAGGAAAAAGCCGTTCTTTTAGCCTTACTCCGTCTGCTCAACCTTCCGCGACGCTGGTCACAAAGGCCGTGCTGAGCTCAAGAAGGAATCCAGAAGCCAGCCCTCCTCCCCTCCACCAAACCGATTGCGCACACATCACTCCTCCCGCTCTCGGATCAACAACCGCTCGGCTTCAAGCCAGTCGGCCTCGCTTGACCCACCCTCGCCACGACGCAAGCGCCCCTCCGACAGGTAGTACGCGCGCGTGGCTATTTCGTCCCAAGTGGGTCCCACCGGCTCCGTCAGCGTGACTTTCCGGCGAACCGTACGTTTGGCGGCATGCACCGAAGTCGCCCCCGCACGCTTCACTGCGGGGCGCCGCTTCACCGGGGCATCCCAATCACTCTTTGCGTCTTTTGCTGCTGTGTCTGTCTTCTTCGTAGGCATTTGAGAACGCCCTGAGGGGGTGTTTGAGGTGAACCCGCTCAGCACCACGCCGAACGGACTGAGGACTACAAATGTCTGTCGGGGAACCGGACCGAGAGCCCGCATCAAGAGAACTTTCCGCGAGACAGGCCCCCGGAACGCTCGGATGCGAACTGTTCCGGGAGGATGCGTGCGAGAAATCACACGGGGCAAGCGGCACACTTTTTCGGAGCGTAACGCCGTGTCGCAGAGACTAATCGAGTTTTAAGAAACGTCCATCTCAGAGTTCCTCGACACAGCGTCCACCACTGCCGCCTCGGGCGTTCTCAGCCACCCAACCCCTCGATCAACTCACGCCAAACCACATCCTGTACCCGATGCATCTCTGTTCGCGGACCCGGTGAGAGGTCGTCAAATCCATTGAGATGCAGCAGTCCATGTACAATGTACAGTCCAAGCTCCGCCTCGACACGGTGCCCGTGCGCATCCGCCTCTCGCAGAGCCGTGTCCGCGCTTACCACCACGTCACCATGCTCAAAGGTGATGACATCGGTCGCCCCCGGAATCCCCATGAACTCGCGGTGCATCCGATCAATCCTTCCATCCGACACAACCGTCACCACCACCTCCTCCAATCGCAAGTACCCCTGAGCCCGTCCGTCTTTCGGGAACAATCCAGCGCAGCGAAAAAATGCCCCCTCCGCAAAACGCCGAACCCACCCATGGTCAAACTTCACCCCCCGCTGGCGGTTCAACACCACAATCCGAATCGAACCGTCCGCCACGTTCATTTCCGAGCCTCCGGAACCACCTGGAGCGCAACTTCCTTGTCCCCACGCATCACCCGAACCTCGACCTTCTGCCCAATCTTCACCGCGTCCAGCGCGTAAGTGTAATCGTAAATATTCGCCACTTTCGCCGCGCCAAAGCCCACAATCACATCCCCGCCTTTCAATCCGCCCTTCTCCGCCGGACTACCCGCACGAACCCCCGTGATTTTAACCCCTTTAACCTCGGTCCCATAATCCGGAATCGTCCCCACGTACGCTCTCAACGTCTCCCGATTCGCCGCATTCTCCGAACTTCGCTCCACCCGCTCGTACGGAATCTTCTCCGCCGCTCCCACCACATCCATCACCAGCGCCGACGCAAATCGTCCAACCCGCTCAACCCCCTCCACATCAATTTTATCCGCCGTGTCTTGAGGCCGATGATAGTCCTCATGAGAACCCGTAAAGAAGTTCAGCACGGGGATGCGTTTCGGATAAAAGCTCGTCGTGTCTGTCGGCAAATAGGGGTCATTTTGGAGGCTTAAGTGAAAGCCGGCCGCAATGTTTCGCTTCTCAATCAGCCGTCGCCATTGCGACGACGAACCAATCCCCTGCAACGTTAACTTGTTGTCGCGCAATCGCCCCACCATATCGAAGTTCAGATAAGCCACCATTCCTCCCACCTCAACCGGCGGGCGCTCCACAAACGACGCCGATCCCAACAGCCCAATCTCTTCGCCCGACCACCCCGCAAAAATCACCCCCCGCTTAAACATCCCAGGCTTTTTCTCGCGCTCCGCTGCTAAATAGGCCGCCAACTCCAACATCACCGCCGTTCCCGAAGCGTTATCGTCCGCGCCAGGGTGCACCGCCGTCTCCTCCCCCGCCTTCGCCATCGAGTTGCTGCCTCCACCCCGTCCCAAATGGTCGTAGTGCGCCCCGATCACGACCCATTCTTTCGTTTCCCCACTCCCAGCTGGGAGATACCCCACCACATTCGCATCACTCCCGCGCCGGTGAGTCACAGAAGACTTCACTGATACCCGAACACCCTTCACCGGAAACGCAGGCTCCACATGCGGGTTCTCGGAATCCAACGCCGTCTGCAACTCCTTGAGAGTCTTGCCCGTCGAGGCCACCAAACGCTCCGCCGCGCCTCCCGAAACGCTCGCCGCGATAATCCCTGAACCGGAAACCGAAGAATCATCCGTCAACGCCATCAACTCCCCAGCATTCGCCGAGTTGGGCCCAGCAACGAACAAAACCGCTTTCGCCCCTCGCTCCCGCGCCAACATCGCCTTGTAACGCACCCCCGCATACCGATTCAGATGCTGCCGCCTCTCCGCATCCACGCCTTCCGGCACATACCGCAAACACAACACAACCTTTCCCTTCAAATCCATTCCCTCAAACGAGTTGTATCCAAACTTTCCACCCGCTCCCTCCGGTGCCGACAACCCATACCCCCCGAACACCAACTCGCCCTCAACCTCCCCTGAATCACTGAACCCCAACGGACGAAACTCCTTCCCAAACTCCAGCGACTCCTCTTTTTCACCAACGGTCAGTCGAATCACATTGCCCTCCCCTTTCGCCTCCACACCCGCTGGGAAATCAAACCCCCGCAAATACCCCCCTTCAAACGCCTTCAATCCATTGCTTGCGAAGTAGCTGGAAATCCATTCCGCCGTCGTGCGAGCACCCGCCGTCCCCGTTTTTCGCCCCTCACGCGCTGGATCCGCCATCCAACGAATCTGCTCCGCAATGTCGGCGCGCAAAATCTCCGCCCCCCCCTTGCCCGACTTGCCCGCTTCCAGCACCCCGCTCGCCTTCGCCTCTTTATCCTTCGATGAAGTCTCCGAAGCACCGGCAGGAGCCGCCCCACGCGGCGGGGCCCCCGCCAACGCCTCGCGCGCCGCCGCATGATTCCAATCTGCCAGATAAATCTGCGTTCCCGATCCGCCGCGCGCAGAGCTCCAACTTAACCGTCCACCGTCCGGCGAAAAAACAGGCAATCCATCAAACCCATCCGTGAACGTCACCCGAACCGGTTCCTTCCGACCGTCAACATCCACCACAAACAACTCGAAGTTGCCGAAACCGTGCTTATTACAGGTGAATATCAAATACTCGCCTGAAGGATGGTAGTACGGCGCCCAAGACATTGCGCCGAAATCCGTCACCCGACGCACGTCCGACCCGTCTAACCGCATCGTGTAAACATCCGCATTCATCCCCGACGCATCAAACCGCCGCCACACAATCCGCGTACCGTCCGGTGAAAAAAATGGCCCACCATCATACCCCGGCGCATCCGTTAAACGACGCACCCCGCTCCCATCCGCGTTCATCACGTACAAATCCAGGTAGTAGGCCGGATCCTTCTCAAACCTCGCGCGATCCTCGTCCGTCGGTTTGGACGCGAAATACGCTCGGTTGGACGAAAACACGATCAACTTCCCATCGGGCGAATACGACGCCTCCGCGTCGTAACCCTCGGAGCGCGTCAACCGCTGCACGCCCTTTCCGTCACCCCCCGCAGAATAAATCTCAAACGAGGGATCATAGTCCCACGCGTATCGACGCGTTTTTCCCGAGGCTCGGAAATCCAACTCCGCTTTTTGAATCTCCTCCGTTCGCCCATCGTGATGCGTCGACGAAAAAAGCACCTGCCCCGACGCTCCCTGAAAAAAACCGCAGGTCGTTTTCCCCTTCCCCGTGGAAATCCGGACCACGTCCCCACTCTCCATGTCCAACGAGTAAATCTGGTAGAAGGGATTCCCTTCCTCCCGCTCACTCTGAAAGATCATGCGCTTGCCATCGGGCGAAAAATAACCCTCTCCGCTCCGCTTCCCCTCGTAAACCAACTGCCGCGACTTCGACAGAAATCGAGCCTCTTCCGAACCTCCGTCAGCGCATGCAGAACCAGCGGGAAATGACGCCAAAACAGCCAGAAAGGACACGGTAAATTGATTTTTCATGAGGAGAGGGGGATAAAAAACGGGCGCACCGAATCAACGGAGCGCCCTCGTCAGTCAACAAACGAACGATGCGCCAGACTAGCTTCCGAGCGCCTTCTCAATTTCCGCAACCAAGCCCGCATCATCCGGCTCCGTCTTGGAATCGTACCGGGCAATCACCTTGCCCGATCGATCCACCAAAAATTTACCGAAGTTCCACTTCACTTCCCCAGGGAAAGCGGCATCTGACCCTGTCAACGCAGCGTACAGAGGATGTTTACCTTCACCCTTCACCCCAACTTTGCTGAACATCGGGAACGTCACGTCAAACTTGTCCTTGCAGAACTTCTGGATGCCGTACTCGTCCTCCGGCTCCTGCGCACCGAAGTCATTGCAAGGGAACCCCATCACTACTAAACCCTTATCCTTGTACTTTCGAAAAAGCGCCTCCAAGCCCTTGTATTGGCGCGTGTAACCGCACCGGCTCGCAACGTTAACAATCAACAAAACCTTCCCTTTGTAATCTCCGAGGGTTGTGTCTTTGCCGCCAATGTCCTTCAGGGGAATTGTCTGAAGATTCGCCGCAGCGAGAACGCTGCTCGTGGTTGCCACACCGGTGATCACTGCTGCCGAAGCCGCAACGCTGGTACTGAGGAATGAACGTCGATTCATGATGTTATTTGTTCTGTTTGATGGTTTACCTCACTGAAAACGAAGGTCTGGTTGGAAGCGTTGTCACGGTTTAGCCCACCGTCACATCTGCGAGTAGGGCGTTGGAACCAAAACCCGATTCGTAATCTTTGAAACGATGTCGCGGTCCGCAAATCCCTCCTTCGCCTTAAGCCGCTTCCATTCCGCGTCCTCACGAAACCGCGCCCAAGCCTTCGCCCGCGCTTCCTCATCCGCAAACTCCAGCAAATACGTCAGATTCGGCAACCGCCCCCCTGCTACCGCGTGCCCGAAAAAACAAGGGTTCAAACCCACCCGCTTAAAAATCTCCAACTCGCCCGCACGAAACATCTCCACTTTTTTCAAATGCGCCCGCTCATTGTGGCTCTCATACACGCGAAGGTTAAAAATCCGCGGACTCCCCGGCAAAATGAACGCCGAAAACTTGGGCATCACATCAATCCCTTGCAATACAGAGATCTCGTACCGCTCGTACGGTGCCGCATCCGGTGACACATCCGCGTAACCCTTTGATGCCTCCTGATGCTGAGCGTCCTTCTCCAAAGCCTGGGCCGTCACCAACGCCATCCCCGCAAGCGACCGATGCGCAATCAACACAAACACCGTCTCAGAACCGTCCGTCGCCCTCTCCTTCATCGCCCCCACCGGCCCCACGCCGGCACGCGTGCAAGCTGGGATAAACGCATCCCGCAAATACCCTTCCAAAACAGCCACCCCTCCCCCACTCGGGAAATACGTCCGCACCTCCAAATAGTCCGTGCCCTCAGCAACCCCCACGCTCTGACCCGATACCACGGACCCAGAAGCCACAGCCGCCGACACCGCTGAGTGCAGAAAACCTCGTCGATTCATGCCGGCCTTCTCGAGCAGATTGGATACCCGCTCACCTCAACCACTCCAGACTCGATTCCGCATCACGCAATCCCCAGAGTTCGTCCCCGTGCCAGACCCCCGCACATCCTTCCTTGAAACCATCGATCCGAACCGCGGCTTCCAGCGACTTCTCGCAGAACTGCCTGGAATCGCATTTTTTGCAAAGGATGCCACATCTCGAATCATCGCCGCAAACCGCTGCTTCTTCGAACGTTTCGGCTTTCAATCCGAGAGCGAAATCGTTGGCAAAGATGACCACGACCTTTTCCCCGCCCAACTCGCCCGCCACTTCCGAAAAGACGACGCCGAAGTCATGCGCTCAGGCCAACCCAAACTCAACATCGTCGAACTCTTCTTCAACCGCCAAGGCCTCCCTGACTGGTTCATCACTAACAAACTGCCCCTCTTCGACCGTAACAGCTCCATCATTGGCGTGATGGGAACCACGCAAAGCTACGGAGCCACCCACGATACCCTGCGGCCTTACCTCTCCATCGATCGCGCGGTTGAATGCATCCGTCAGCGGTTCCGTGAAAAGCTGACCGTCGAGACGCTTGCTCAACACGTCGGCATCTCGCCGCGGCAGTTGCACCGTCGATTTGTTGAAACGTTCGCAATGAGTCCCCAAGCTTTTCTCATGCGGGTTCGAATCCAAGCCGCTTGCGAGATGCTTCAGTCTCGCGACTGCCAACTCTCCGAGGTGGCGCAACAATGCGGCTTTCCCGACCAAAGCGCTTTCAGCCAGCATTTCCGTAAACACATCGGACAACCCCCTCTTCGCTTCCAGAAAGAACACCGTTTGCGGCTCCGGTCGCAAGCCCATACCCCGTAGCCATGGACCAACACATTGATCTCGAAAGCGACCTCTACTTCATGAGCGAGGCGCTGCGACAAGCGCGGCGCGCTTGGGAAAGGGAAGAGGTTCCCATCGGTGCCGTCATCGTGCGAGACGGCCGCATCATTGCACGCGCCCACAACTGCGTCGAAGAACTCAAGGACGCCACTGCCCACGCAGAAATGCTTTCCCTGACGCAGGCTCAAAGCGTGGTGGGCGACTGGCGCCTGACCGACTGCGATTTGTACGTCACCAAAGAACCATGCCCGATGTGCGCTGGCGCTATCGTTCACACGCGTCTGCGCCGCATCATCTTCGGCTGCCCGTCCCCGAAAGATGGCGCCGGCGGTAGCCTGATGAATCTCCTCCAACACCCCCAACTCAACCACCGCTGCAACATCACCACGGGGGTCTTGCAAAACGAATGCTCCTCCATGCTTCAGGCATTTTTCCGCGAACGCCGACAATCATCTCAAGACGGCGAGATTGAGTAACTCGCTTGCCCCGTTCCTTCTCCCACCCACTTTTTCACTCACCATGAACCCTGACACGCTCCTGCTTTTCGACATCGACGGAACCCTTCTCCTCACCGGCGGCGCCGGCGAACGCGCGTTACGTCAATGTATCCCCGAAGCGCTCGGCGTTGAGGATGACATGGAAGGAATAGAAATCGCGGGTCGCACCGATTCAGGCATCGCGCGACAGGTCTTCCACAAACACGGAATCGAACTGACCGAAGAAGCGCTCACTCGCTTCCACGAAGCCTATCTGCGAAACCTCCTCATCAACCTCGAAACTTCCGGTGGGTGCATTCTCCCAGGCATGGAGGAGATTCTACGGGTGACATCAACCAATCCGCGCTTCTCGCTAGGACTTCTCACCGGAAATCTCCGCAAAGGAGCAGACGCCAAACTAAGTCGATTCGGCATACATCACCACTTCGCCTTCGGCGCATTCGCCGATGATCATCACGACCGCAATGCGCTCGGTCCATTCGCCGTCGAACGCGCCCTGCGACACACCGGCGTCGCCTTCGCTCCCTCGCGCATTTTCGTCATCGGCGACACCGCCCACGACATCGCGTGCGCCCGAGCGATCGGTGCGCAAGCGGTCGCGGTGGCGACTGGAAAGTTCTCCGTCGAGGAACTCGCCCCCCATCAGGCAGATCATCTCTTCCGCGACTTCTCCAATGTCGAACAGGTGATGCGCATCTGGTCGTGACTTTCTGTCCGACGGCCTCCCCAGACTGCCATGCTCCCCGATGAACAGGCCGGCCGACCGTCGGCTACGACACGCCAACCCGGCACTCGCCGTTGGTGCGCGATGTTCTTCATCCAAGCCCACGCCATCGCGCTCTGGTACGTGCCGTTCAGTGGCGTGCTGAAAAGTCACGGGTACGAGGCAATTGTGCCCGAGGCATTTGCGCTCACCGGAGTAGCGGCGTTCATTTCTCCCATGCTGGCCGGAGCTTTAGCAGACCAACACACCTCGCCAACCCGCATCCTGCGCATCCTCTCCATCGGAATCGCATCCACCCTCGCCCTCACCTTTCACGGTATCGCCGCAGGTTGGAATCCATCCCTCATCCTCGGTCTTTTCCTTTTCCAACAACTCTGGGCAGCACCCGCGTGGAGCATCGCCAACACCATCATCCTCAACTCACTCGACAACCCCGAACAGCACTTCGGCCCCATCCGAGTCTGGGCAACTTACGGATGGATGGTGGCAGGACTCCTCATCGGCTTCGTCCTCAACCTCGACGGCAATATCGCCACCGGTTACGCGGGTTCGGTTGCATGGCTGGGAGTCGCCGCATTCACTCTCTTTATCCCGAACCTCCGCCCCCAATCACCGAAAGAGCGGCCTCACTTCAAAGATCTGCTCGGACTCGAAACCTTTCGCCTGCTGCGTATTCCACGTAACCGCGCAGTGTTCATCACCGCAGGACTCCTCACCATTCCAGTCGCTGCCTTTTACCCCTTTTTACCGCTTCATTTACAGGATATTGGGCTCGACCGAACCAGCGGAATCATGGCTCTCGGACAAATCACGGAGGCCGCTGCAATGTACCTTTTGGCCCCGATGCTGGGCCGATTTGGACTCAGAAATCTACTCTTGGTCGCGGTCGCCGCATCGCTCTTGCGTTATGGCTTTTTCGCCGCAAACCAATCCGCTGCGCTGATTTTCGGAGTACTGCTCCACGGCATCTGCTTCACTTTCTTCTTTATCCCTGCCCAAATTTACATCGAGCAACATGTGCCCAAATCGATGCGATTCCGTGCACAAGCAATGATGACCCTCCTGGTCGGCGGATGCGGAAACCTACTGGGATTCTTGGGATGCGGCTGGCTCCGAAAAAAATGCGTCACCACCAAAGGCATAACTGACTGGCCAACCTACTGGTCCCTCCTCAACATCGCCATCTTAGCCGCCCTACTCTACTTCATCTGGGAATGGCGGAAAGGTCCCCCGCCCCTTTTCGAGCAAAACGTGGGATCAGACGGTGTCCGCGATCCCAACGAGACCATCCCCTGAAGCCCAAACATCAAACAACGAAGACATTCACAAACATTTGACAACCAATGCGATAGACGGGCTTTTCAGCGCAACGCTTACCCGGATCTGCTGAGATCCAAAAAAAGTACACGCAAAATCCAATCTGTAAAATGAACGAAGATTAGGAGGAAGGAGAGAGTAGGGTTTGCATGTTGATGTAGTTTTTTCGGTTTCCCAACCTTGGCTTGTTTCGCAGAGGAGAGCGGTGATCTACATCCCCGAACGGATAAGCTTGAGCGCGTACGTACACGTCTTGACCAAAGCACACCTCCGCGCATCCGTGGGATAAAGTTGCGAGGCCGTGAAAAACTTCCGCCGCGCGCCACCGGAGCATCCGGCCTGTTTGAGCAGGGAAAGTCTAAAAAAAAGCCGCCCCTAGCGAGCGGTGGGCTTGCTAGGGGCGGGAGGTACTGGCGACGTCCTACTTTCGCGCGACCTATAGACGCACTATCATCGGGGCTGCAGCGTTTCACTTCCGTGTTCGGAATGGGAACGGGTGGTTCCACTGCGCTATGGTCACCAGAGAGTGGGACTTGGGAGGAACTGGCAAAGACGAATTCAGTAGTTCTTTGCGCACTGCAACCTAAATCCTGCTCTCTAGCGCCTCATTGCTGAGGTTCAGAGGACTTACAACCGTCTGATGACTTGCACGAAAAATCTTTGAGAACTGTATAGAAGTTAAGCTTTTTGCTTAGGTAGCAACCTGCTAAGTTTTAAAATGTCGACCATGCATATATTGAGCAATGGACGACGGGGAAGAGAGAGAGACTAAGCCGAACGGGGTATTAGTATTACTGAGCTGAACGTGTTACCACGCTTGCACCCGTAACCTATCAACGTGGTGGTCTACCACGACCCTTCAGGGAAAAGCCATCTTGGGATGGGCTTGGCGCTTAGATGCTTTCAGCGCTTATCCTTTCCGGATATAGCTACCCAGCAATGCCCTTGACAGGACAACTGGAACACCAGAGATCCGTCAGACCCGGTCCTCTCGTACTAAGGTCTGAACCCCTCACTTTTCCTACGCCCACAGCGGATAAGGACCGAACTGTCTCGCGACGTTCTGAACCCAGCTCGCGTACCACTTTAACCGGCGAACAGCCGGACCCTTGGGACCTTCTCCAGCCCCAGGATGTGATGAGCCGACATCGAGGTGCCAAACCGGGCCGTCGATATGAGCTCTTGGGCCCGATCAGCCTGTTATCCCTAGCGTACCTTTTGTCCGTTGAGCGATGGCAATTCCACATTCAACCACCGGATCACTTGGGCCTGCTTTCGCACCTGCTTGACTTGTAGGTCTCACAGTTAGGCTGGCTTATATCCATGTACTCGCCACCCGATTGCCAACCGGGTTGAGCCAACCTTCGCACTCCTCCGTTACTCTTTGGGAGGATACCGCCCCAGTAAAACTGACCGGCTGCCACGGTCCCCGTGCCGGTTAACGGCTACGGGTTAGAATCTCCAGTTTCAAAGGGTGGTGTTTCATTGACGACTCCTCTTACCCCGAAAGGTAAGGATCAAAGTCTCCCACTTACGCTAAGCATTGAAACCGAAAACACAGTAACAGCGTACAGTAAAGGTGCATAGGGTCTTTCCGTCCTGCTGCGGGTAGGCGGCATCTTCACCGCCACTACAACTTCGCTGAGCTCCTCGTTGAGACAGCGGTCAACTCGTTACACGATTCGTGCAGGTCGGAACTTACCCGACAAGGAATTTCGCTACCTTAGGACCGTTATAGTTACGGCCGACATTCACGGGGACTTGGGCTCGAAGCTTCGCTTGCGCTAACCTCTTACCGTAATCTTTCCGCATTGGTCACGTGTCACACCCTATACATCGTCTTGCGACTTAGCAGAGTGCTGTGTTTTTGTTAAACAGTCGGTTGACCCCTTTCACTGCGGCCCCTTGCGGGGCACCCCTTCTTCCGAAGTTACGGGGCTAGATTGCCGAGTTCCTTAACGAGGTTTCACTCACGCGCCTTGGCACATTTACGCCCACCCACCTGTGTCGGTTTGCGGTACGGACGACTTGGCGAACACATAAACGCTTTTCTCGGTGCCATCTTTAAAGAATCCGCTTCGGCCGTAGCCTCTACGTCAGCCCTTGCGAGCCACCAGCACTTTCAATCGCTGGCTCTTCTCTGATCACACGCACGTTTATGCTTAAACCACGTCGGTGCAGGAATATTAAACCTGCTTTCCATCGCCTACGCCTTCCGGCCTCGACTTAGGGCCCGACTAACCCTGGGAGGACGAACCTTGCCCAGGAAACCTTGGGTTTACGGCGGCCCGGGGTCTTACCGGGCTTATCGCTACTCATGTCTGCATTCTCACTTGCCGGAACTCCACCGCGGCTTACGCCACGGCTTCGACGTCACGGCAACGCTCCCCTACCAATGTGAACGGGCGAACCCTATCGCATTCCAGAGCTTCGGTATACTGCTAATCGCCAATCATTTTCGGCGCAAGAACACTCGATGAGTCAGCTATTACGCACTGTTTAAATGGTGGCTGCCTCTAAGCCAACATCCTCATTGTCTAAGTATCCTCACATCCTTTCCACTACGCAGTATTTGGGCACCTTAGCTGCTGATCTGGCATGTTTGCCTCTCGCCGACGAAGCTTATCCCTCGCCGACTGACTCCCGTGTTTCTTTCTATGGCATTCGGAGTTTGATTGAATTCGGTACCCGGGTATGGGCCCTAGTTCATCCAGTGCTCTACCTCCATAAATCAGCACACGAGGCTAGCCCTCAAGCTATTTCGGGGAGAACCAGCTATCACGGGGTTTGATTAGTCTTTCGCTCCTACCCACAGCTCATCCGGGGACTTTTCAACGTCCATCGGTTCGGACCTCCACACGGTGTTACCCGCGCTTCATCCTGGCCATGGGTAGATCACCTCCGCTTCGGGTCTACTGCCAGCAACTTGACGCCCTATTCGGACTCGCTTTCGCTTCGCCTCCAGTCCAGAAAACCTTAGGCTTGCCACTGACAATAACTCGCAGACTCATTAAGCAAAAGGCACGCCATCACCCCTTTCGGGGCTCTGACACCTTGTAGGCACATGATTTCAGGATCTATTTCACTCCGCTCACAGCGGTTCTTTTCACCTTTCCCTCGCGGTACTTGTTCACTATCGGTCGCTAACTAGTATTTAGCCTTTCGCGGTGGTCCGCGTATCTTCACACGAAGTTCCACTTATATCGTGTTACTCTGGATTCCCCTAGGCGTCTTTCGGTTTTCGGTTACGGGCCTCTCACCCTCTATGGAGCGATTTTCCATTCGCTTCTCCTAACCTTCAGACTACCACATCGAGGTCCAAAACCCCATCAGCAAGCCGATGGTTTGGGCTGTTCCGCTTTCGCTCGCCACTACTGACGGAATCGCTTTCGCTTTCTTTTCCTCTGGTTACTGAGATGTTTCACTTCGCCAGGTTTCGCTTCTTGTGGCCTATGTATTCAACCTCAAGATTACGGAGCATTACCTCCGCAGGGTTACCCCATTCGGACATCCACGGATTATAGCGTATTTGCCGCTCCCCGTGGCTTTTCGCAGCTTATCACGTCCTTCTTCGCCTGTTAGCACCAAGGCATCCATCATGTGCCCTTTGTAGCTTTTTCAAACTCTCTTCTCCCGTCATTCATTCTCTTACCCAAACTCTCGCTCGGGCAACTTCCTGCATGACGCGGGAAACTTGATAACTGAAACTCGTTTTATCTCGTTTCAGACTCAGCTATAAAGTTGTATTTCTACCCTTCTATACAGTTGTCAAAGATCTCTCGCACAAGATTCTCATCTTGTTGCAAAATGGTTTGTTCCCAACTCTAAACTTTCATCAAAACTTATTTGCACTTACCCGAAAATGGTGGGCCTGACAGGACTTGAACCTGTGACCCTGCGCTTATCAAGCGCATGCTCTAACCAACTGAGCTACAGGCCCGGTACTCACACCACAGTTTGTCTTTGTTATTTATGAACACTTCAAATCACAAAAACACACAAGAAGTGGAGGCAAGGGGATTCGAACCCCTGACCTATAGCTTGCAAAGCTACCGCTCTACCAACTGAGCTATACCCCCCTTTTTTGCATCTACCAGATTCTCACAGCATTTAGGGTCTCGGCTTGTTGCAGCGGAGCGCAGACTTCGCAGGCTTACTCCGTTCAACGAAACTCACAAACATTTGAAAACTGAACTGTACGCTACACGCCTCGAACATTTGAGCGTCGATTCACCACGTTTAAGTGGCTCTCGTCGACCTCTGCTTGCGGGCTTACGCCCACTTCGCATGACTCCTTAGAAAGGAGGTGATCCAGCCGCAGGTTCCCCTACGGCTACCTTGTTACGACTTCATCCCAGTTACCACTCATACCTTCGGGCGCTGCCTCCTTGCGGTTAGCTCACGCACTTCGGGTACAAGCGACTCCCATGATGTGACGGGCGGTGTGTACAAGGCCCGGGAACGTATTCACGGCGTCGTAGCTGATACGCCATTACTAGCGATTCCGGCTTCATGCAGGCGAGTTGCAGCCTGCAATCCGAATTGGGCCCAGTTTTAGGGATTTCCTCCACCTCGCGGTTTCGGCTCGTTCTGTACTGGGCATTGTAGTACGTGTGCAGCCCTGGACGTAAGGGCCATGCTGACTTGACGTCATCCCCACCTTCCTCCCCGTTTCACAGGGCAGTCTGACTAGAGTCCTCTGGTTTCCCAGTAGCAACTAATCACAGGGGTTGCGCTCGTTGCGGGACTTAACCCAACATCTCACGACACGAGCTGACGACAGCCATGCAGCACCTGTGCAAATTGTGCGTATTGCTACACACTCGCTGGCTTTCACCAACTTAGAGATGCATGTCAAGCCCAGGTAAGGTTCTTCGCGTTGCATCGAATTAAGCCACATACTCCACCGCTTGTGCGGGCCCCCGTCAATTTCTTTGAGTTTTAATCTTGCGACCGTACTCCCCAGGCGGCGCGTTTAACGCGTTAGCTCCGGCACGGAAGGGGTCGATCCCCCCATACCAAACGCGCACCGTTTACTGCTAGGACTACCGGGGTATCTAATCCCGTTTGCTCCCCTAGCCTTCGTGCCTCAGTGTCAGTTGCTGTCCAGAGACTCGCCTTCGCCACCGGTCTTCCTCACGATATCTACGCATTTCACTGCTACACCGTGAATTCCAGTCTCCCCTCCAGCACTCGAGCACGGCAGTATCAAATGCAGTTCCCAGGTTGAGCCCGGGGATTTCACATCTGACTTACCTTGCCACCTACGCACCCTTTACGCCCAATGAATCCGAACAACGCTTGAGACCTCTGTATTACCGCGGCTGCTGGCACAGAGTTAGCCGTCTCTTCCTCTTGAGGTACTATCAAACACATACGCAGTTAACGCTATGTCTTACTCCCTCATGACAGGAGTTTACAATCCGAAGACCTTCATCCTCCACGCGGCGTCGCTCCTTCAGGGTTTCCCCCATTGAGAAAAATTCTCGACTGCTGCCACCCGTAGGTGTCTGGACCGTGTCTCAGTTCCAGTGTGGCTGGTCGTCCTCTCAGACCAGCTACCCGTCATCGCCTTGGTGAGCCGTTACCTCACCAACTAGCTGATAGGCCGCGGGCCCATCCAAAAGCGTCAGATTGCTCCGACTTTAACATCAAAGAGTCCCCTCTTCTCGTCACATACGGTATTAATCCGCCTTTCGGCGGGCTATCCCGTTCTTTCGGGCAGGTTGCCCACGTGTTACTCACCCTTGCGCCACTGAACAACGTTTGTATTGCTACATCCATTGCTCCGTTCGACTTGCATGTCTTATCCACGCCGCCAGCGTTCGTTCTGAGCCAGAATCAAACTCTCCAAAAAGAAAGTTTGTGATCCGCACGGGGCTAACCGCGCGAATCTTCCGACCATATTTTGTTACTGCCTCTTCTCCACTGCCGCACTTTCAAGCGACAGCTTCATCGATTTGGCGGTTTGCACTCTCAGGAGTCATTTGGTCCTTGCGGTCTCTCGTGACTCTTGATCGTGCCGGTCTGGTTTTAATAATTTTGTCACTCAAAGACCAGACGTGTAACGCACAATTCAGTTTTCGCTGTTTGCTGTTTCTTTTCTTTTGATGAGGCTTTCAACACTCATCTGGAGCTGTCGGATTGTTTTCAATCGCGTGCCCAGATTTGTCGCTGAAGCCTGTCATTGGAAACTAAACTCTCAAAGATCGGGCCAGGAGACTCTCTCGCTGGCGTTCGCTGCTTTTCAGCGGCGGGTTGGGAAATCTACCCAACATCTTCCCTCCGTCAAAAAGTTTTTTTTCTTTTTGAGCGGGGATTTCACATTCATCTGATTTGGAGTGCTTTCCCGAGGTCATTTTTTTCGTGAAAGCGTGCAAGCTCTCAAACCGAGACGCGAACATCGTGAACGCGGATCCGAGTCGACTTCTCTGTAACCTCCTGATGCCACAGCGCACCTCCTATCTGGACATGCTTCGATCCAAATAGCTACGCGTCAATGGGATGCTTTTATATTCCAACCGAAATACGACCAATCTCGAACTCCTCCCGGCAACACTGAGCGTGATCAAGCATTGCGCGAAGGGATCCTCCCAGATGCATTCGTAGAAGTCCTGTCCCGAACGGATTTTGCGGACAATTTCAGTCTCTGTACCTGCGTTTTTGACAACATGCACAGAGCTGGGGCGACCAAACTTTGATGTGATGGCATCTTGCACGGTGAGCGCCCACTCCAAGAACGGAACAAGTTCATTATCAGGCAAGTCGGAAAGTCGGACATAGGCTCCAACCGTCAGTCTCCCGTCATGGTCAGGCACCAGAACCGCTTCCACTCGCTCATCTGCAAGGGTGGCTGGTTTGTGAAGATTCTCACCCTCTTTTGACCACGTTACCCGATCCGAGATGTACTCAACTTTCGATCCAAACTTGATGCCCATGAATCCATCAGGAAAAGGAGTCGCAAAGGCGGGTGAGCTCGATGCTGTCCTCCCCCCCTCGGTTTGTTCATCGGCTGATTTCTGGCTTCCTGCCATGATGCCGCCTTCTGCCGGCACCGCGGGTAGCGATCCCCTCTGAATCCATCGGGCGACGCGCATTCCCATCACCCCGATCAACAGTCCGACGCTGACACCAAGTGCGAGGTATTTTATGGACGCTCCTTTTGGGGTTTTTAGATACTCCTGAGTGCTGGGCACATCCTTCCGTCGATCTCGAATGATTCCCCTCAATGCCGCAGTGTCTGACGCGCCGGAACTCTGAACCATCATTGGGGTTACCCGCTTCACCGTCACTTCCGCAGGATGCGCGACCGACAGGGGCGCCTCGTCGTCAGGCTCAGAGGTCATCCCGTAGACCTCTGATACGGGCTCCATACCCGTCGGCACGAAGTTAACCGGAACCACTCGATCTCCGAGCAAGGCATCACCCGCATACTGGGATGCTAGAGAATCGTAAACACCTGATTCAAGGTTACGTTCAACCGCACCGCGCTCATCCTCTGGCACCCAAACTTCGGGGCGCATGTCTTCCTGATCGTTCAATCGAGCTGGGGAATCGCCCGCAACGTCACGCGGCGGAGTTGGAACCACAAAAACCTCGCCACATCCCGTGCACACGCAGTTCAGTCCAGCGAGTTCGGCCTCGACCTCAAACGACTGACTGCAGTAGGGGCAATCGAAGAAGTAGTTCATTTCCCAGAGTCAGTTTTGGCTGCGGCCTCTCACTCGGTATCACGTCAACCGCTACTCATCGAGCAGGAATCGGAAGTCATCTATCGTCAGCGCCTTTGCAAAAACCTCTTCTCCCAAGATGTCGGTGGCTAACTGTCCCTTAGACTGTTGCAACTGCCTGATTTTTTCTTCAATGGTGTCGCGCGCGATGAGCCGATAAGCGATGACATTACGGGTCTGTCCAATCCGGTGCGTCCTATCAATCGCTTGATTTTCCACTGCGGGATTCCACCAAGGATCGTAGAGGACGACGTAAGAGGCCTCCGTCAAGTTGAGCCCCATGCCCCCCGCTCGAAGTGAGATGAGAAATACCGCAGCCCCCTCTGTGGATTTAAACTGCTTCACCACTTCCTCTCGATCCTCGGTCTGCCCAGTCAGAACCGTGTAACGATATCCTTTCCCCTCAATCTCTCGCTCAATCCGGTCCAACATCTCAACGAACTGCGAAAACACCAACACCTTGTGCCCCTGTGCCATCAACGGCTCAAGCAAGTCCATAAGTGCCTCCAATTTCGAGCTGTTCAGGTGCCCTGAGCCGTCGTCAGATAATCCTGGGTGGCAACAGATTTGCCTGAGCTTGAGGAGAGAGGACAGTATCGTAAACCGCTGCTTGTCCATCTCTGCACCGGACCGGATTGACAAAAGCATCTGCCTCGCCCGCTTTAGCTCTGCTCGATAAAGCGTTTGCTGTTCACCATCTAAATCGACCACCAGATCTTTTTCAGTCCGCTCGGGTAGGTCTCGGGCCACTTCACCCTTAGTCCTCCGCAAAACGAACGGCCTCACCCGCGCAGCCAATCGGCGCCGAGCCAGTGGGTCTGTCCGCGAATCAAACTGGCGCTGGAACTTTGCCCGAGCGCCGAGCACCCCCGGCATCGCGAACTGCATGATGCTCCACAAGTCCAGAAGTCGGTTCTCAATCGGAGTACCACTCAACGCTAGCCGATAGCGTCCCCGCAGCGAGAAGGCCGCCTCTGCCGTCTGGGACTGCGGATTTTTAATAAACTGTGCCTCGTCCAAAATCACGGCATGCCACTCCACATCGCTGAGGACCTGCGCGGCCGCGCGCAGGTGCGCGTAGTTGATAATCAAAAGATCGGCTCGCTCCCGACTGGCCTTCAGCGTGGCCGCGTTGGATCCGAGCCAGAAAAACACCCTCATACCGGGCAAGAAACGTTGTGTTTCAGACCGCCAGTTCTGCATGACGGACTTCGGACAAACCACCAACGCCGGCAATCCTTTGAAGTCGGCTTGATTCCGAAGCCAAGCGAGCCAAGTCAGCGTCTGGAGCGTCTTTCCAAGCCCCATGTCATCAGCTAAAATTCCCCCGAACTGGTTGCTCGAGAGATAAGCAAGAAACTGGAACCCCTCCTTCTGGTAAACCCGTAAATCCGCATTCAGTCCCTCGGGAATTTCCGGAGCTACCCTTGTTCGGATATCTTCAATCCGGCTTCGAACCATTCGAGCATCCCCCTCAGAGAGCAGTCTGGACATGGATTTTCCAGACAGCTGAAGCGCGTGGACCCGTTGTGAGTCAACCCCCTCAAAGTCAGGATTTAGGCCAAGATCTGCCAGAGCCTCTTCGTCCTCTGCGGTCATGTCGAGCTCCAGCCTGCGCCATCCTTTTCCTTTAATCCGCACAAACTTACCGCGCGCCTCCAAGAGAATCCGCAACTCCTCAGAGGTCAGCTCCGTGTCACTCGCAGAAAGTGCTACTGTGATGTCGAACCAGTCCATTTTGTTTCCAGTCCCCGGCACCGCTTGGACCTTTAGCGACGCCTTCACCGGATCCAAAAGAATCGACTTCAAGTCTTTGCTAACCTCGACCTCAACCCCCTCAGGCAACTCCTCCATTGCCGCCGCAAACTCCTCCGGAAAACCTCTCCCAATGAGGCGCATCCACGCGCCCCAGCGTCCCTTCACCTCGCGCACCTGAAAGAGAGAGAGAACCGCGGGAACCTCTCCACGCGCCACCTGTCCCAAACTCACAATCGTCCGCTCGGTCTGCCGTGGCTTCCGGACAACCGACCAGCCTTCCTTCGTGAAAATCCACTCCGCGTCCACCTCCGGCGCCGTCGCGCGCAGCTCCATCATCAAAATCTCTCCCTCAAAATCCTCCTCAATCCAAAGTCGAGCAACCACCTGTGGTTTAACATCCACGACCCTTGAAGAAATGTCGTCTGGCAAAGGCAAGCCCAGCCTTTGCAAAAATGCCGCGCCATCCGGAGTCTCCAAAGCCTCCGCCGGAATCGTCACCGGCTCCTTGGGAACCCACATTGGCACCGAGTCCAAAACAAAAACCGAATCCCCCGTCACGTAGAACCCAGGCTCTCCCGGAACCACGATTCTCGCCGCATCCATCGGGACTGCGTCCGCACGGTAAAACCCGAGCCGATAACCGCTCTCCTCGTGATCCAACCGCCACTCCAACGCATGGTCCCGCCAAATCAAAGGCTCCCCAGACTCAGACAACACTAACTTTCTCAACGATTCGTTCCGTAAAATCACACCCAGCGCGCGCTCCATTCCATGGTGCGCGTATTCAAACCCGCGCGGCGCCTCAGAAAGAGCTGCCAGCACGTGCAGCAAATCCATCCCCGGGGCGTCCACCCAAGCGCCGTGCGCCATCGGCCCCCCATCCGTAAAAAAACCGTGTGGACAATCCGACCACACCCCCGTCTCTAGGTTCCGCTGCCGGACCGACACTCGCCCCTTCGTCAGAAAAAGTCCCACCTCAACGCGCTTCATCCGCGCGCTCGGTTGCCTCCGTAAAACCTCCCGAATTCGCGTCTGCCACTCCCCCACCTTCCGATCCGACTCCCACCGCCCCAAAACACCACCCCGCTCCTCACCAGTCACCACCCCATCCACCGCCGAGGGAAAATCTTCACCCTCCTTCACCAAAATCTCCCGAACGTAAATCAGCGCCTCCAGCGGTCCCGTCGGATACTTCGGCCACAACGTCACATTCCGCGCAGCCAAGTTCGGCGTGCGCGGCAACAAATCCTCCAACGCCGTTCCTGGCACCGTCAGCTGCCCATTCCAGCGCCGATACAAAGCATCAATCGCCTCACAAATGCCACGCTCCTTCGCCCTCAAACTCCGACCCAACCTCGCCTCAACAATTTCAACGAGTTCCGAGACCTCGTCCGGTCCTTTTGCCGCGTGAGCGGACGACACATTTTTCTGAAGGGGAGAGTTCGGCATGGTTGACCCCTCACAATCCCAAGAAAGACCACCGCATCAACACCAAATCCCATCACAACGACTCACGGTCGCTTCAAATGAAGGTCCGCATAGTCGAGCCAAGCGGCCCAATCGACTCCCGTCATCGCATGTCCACCCGGCCGCACAAAATATCCAAGCCGCCCCGCAAAAAGTTTCCCCACCTCGGGCTCTGGCCCTGCGGGCAACCCATCGACCCCGAACAACGCATACACCCTCCCCGCGGCCTTCAACACTTCCCACTGGCCCCCTGGGTTTGCCCAAACGTCCTCAACCGCGTTGCTCACCAAAACCGGCCTCGGAGCGCACAACGCCACCAGCGCATGCTGGTCAAAAGGAGCCCGCTCCGGCTCCGCCGCAAAACTTGAAAACCGCCTCGCAAACCAATGCGGAAAACTCTTCGTGATCACCGCTACCGTCTCGGCCTTCGGCCGCCCCTTTTCAGAAATCCTCGCCAAATCCGCAGCCACGCGAATCGGGCCAACCCCTCCCTGCCCCGACTGCGAAGGAATCGCCATCGCAAATCGTTCGTCCATCGCGGCCGCGAGCAGCGCCGTCTTTCCGTTGCGTGAGTGCCCAACAGTGGCCACCCGCGCCGCGTCAATCTCAGGCACCGTCTCCAAGTAATCCATCACCCGGGAAAACGCCCACGCCCACGCCATCAACGTCCCCGTTCCCTCCATCGATCGCTCCCCAGTCCATCCCCCGATCCGAGCAAGCACCGGTTCCGCCAAATCCGCCCGATCCGGAACCACATCCCCATTGTAAAAGGTCACGACCGCGTACCCGCGTTCCACCGTGCGATCAATCGACCACGCCTCACGCTGAGACCCGCGCGCCTCCTCCGACGCTCGGCCGGCCGTCCCTTTCGTGTACCGATCGTAAACCCACCCCTCCGGCAATGCGACTTTTGGGTCATCCACCAACGCATAGTTCCCAGAAAAGTTGATCCCCAAAAATGCAG
The DNA here is from genome assembly GCA_044347165.1 of Chthoniobacteraceae bacterium. Lineage (GTDB taxonomy): Bacteria > Verrucomicrobiota > Verrucomicrobiia > Chthoniobacterales > Chthoniobacteraceae > JBEEPE01. Next base: position 14,100 of record JBIIXW010000007.1, on the reverse strand, counting down.
GCACCTTTCCCGAACCGCTCTTCGGCAAAACCACCATCACGTGGACCGGCCTCTCCAACCCCATCTCCACCGCGACCTCCCGCAAAATCGCCTTCCCACCCAGAGCGGCCGGATCCTCCCGAACTACCACGCCGCGAACCGGACGCGCGACCGGACGAGTCCCGTACATGTAGCGCTCAAACAACTCACGAATCTCTGCTCTTCGAACAGATTTCCATCCCTCCGCATCGTGAACCTTCCCACCTTCCGGCCCCCGCAACAGTTCGGGAAACTCCGCGCTCAAAGGCAACGCGGCCACATCCTGAGCATCAACAGAAACCAACGCGGATGCCCAAAGGCAGATGCCACCCATCACGATTCGAAACAACGGCATGCCAGCGATGGGGCACATCACATGCCACGGCGGCAAACGAAAGACTGTTGCCAAAAATGCCCTCCCACTAAACTCCGCCCATGCTGCGTCCCCTCACCCTCGTCACCCTGCTTGCAACCTCCCCCCTCGCAGCTCTCGCACAGTCTCGCCCTCAGCAAAGTCAACCGGCCCCGTCACCCGCCCAACCCCCGCCCCGCTCCACCGGTCCAAACCTCATCGCCCTCTGCCTTCCCGGCGGCAAGATCGCCATCGACCTGAAATCCATCACCGCCATCGGACTTCACTCCTACACCGTCGACGCCACATCTCGCGTCTGGGAACTCACCGTCGACAACAGCGGCAGCTCTCTCCTCCGCATCTACTCCGTCTCCACAATCTCCCCCAACGAACCTGCCCTCGACATGGCAAAGGTCGAACTCGAGTCCCTCGCCGAGTCCGTCTCCAAATCCGTCGGACTCGACGTCTGGGCAAAAGTCCAAAAAAACTACCCGACCTCAACCCACGCAAAAACGGTCGAATACCGAGTCAAAACCGTGAAAGAACTGCTCCAGTTACGAAAACTGCTGTTCAAAGCATGGACATCATCCTCCCCCGGACGCATCGATCTCTCCGAATCCACCAAGGACATCCTCACGCTGGACCTCGAAAAGTTTTAGAACCCCGTATGCAAAACGCTCAACCTCGGACTGCCGTCTATCCGGGCTCCTTCGACCCCATCACCAACGGCCATCTCGATGTCATCGAGCGCGCGTGCCGTCTGTTTGACCGAGTCATCGTCGCCGTCGCGCACAATGAACAGAAGGAGGCCCTCCTCTCCACCGACGAAAGAATGCAGCTCATTTCAAGCGTCACGTCCCACCTAAAAGCCGTCGAAATTGCGACCTTCGATGGCCTGCTCGTTGAGTTCGCTCGAAACGTAGGTGCATCCACCCTCATCCGTGGACTTCGCGCTGTGTCCGACTTCGAATACGAGTTCCAGATGGCCTTGATGAACCGACGACTCGCCCCAGAAATCGAGACCCTGTTTCTGACGCCAAGTGAGGAAACGTCCTTCCTCTCATCGCGCCTCGTGAAAGAAATTGCGCGCCTTGGTGGCGAAATATCCCCATTCGTTCCACCGCCGGTCTCAAAAACCCTCAAAACGCTCTTCGCCTCCCGCCGGAAAAAATCCCCACGCACCCGCAACCCGCGAACCATTACCCGCCGAAAATGAAAATCCACACCCTGCAGATTCCACCGGAAGGAAGGCACTTCGACGGCGAAGACCCAACATCCATCTTCGATCTTCCAGATCCCGACTGCCAACCTGCCGCATCGGTGTCCTATTCAATCGATGTCGGGATCAGCGACGGAGGTCTCTTCGCGACCGGAACCCTGTCGACCCGGTTCCGTCTCCGGTGCGTCCGCTGCCTCGAATCCTTTGAGTTTCCCGTCCACTGCCCTGAGTTCGCGTGCCAGAAACCCCTGACCAACTCGGAGACGGTGGACTTGACAGAAGAAGTTCGTGAGGACATCCTCCTCGCCCTTCCCGCACACCCCAGTTGTGAGCGTGATGGAGGTTTGGTGTGTGCAAGCTCGTCATTTGAAAAGCTTTCTGCCACCAGTTCCGCCCAAGGATTAGACGGAGACGTCGAGTCGGGAGACGGCGAACCTCCAAAACGCGACATTTGGTCGGTGTTGGACCAGTTGAAAGACCGGGTCCCCGATCCTGACGGAAATCAGGGATAGGAAGCTCTCAAATCAAACTTAACTTTTAACCTTCACGTACTATGGGAGTCCCCAAGAGAAAGATGTCGAAAATGCGCCTCCGTACGCGCAAAGCCGCAAATCGTTGGCACGCCCCAGTCCTCAGCAAGTGTGGAAGCTGCGGAGCCTCCGTAAAAGGCCACAGAGCCTGCGGGAGCTGCGGTAAATACCGTGGCCGCAATGTTCTTTCCGTCGCATAACCGGACGGAACTGGCAACCGAACTTCGCAAGAGTTTCACTGAACAGACAAGCACTCCCCTCAAGGGAGTGCTTTTTGTATTTCCATCAACCACTCGCCGAAGCCTCAGGCTTCCGCTAATCTCCTCAAAACTCTTATGCGCCCCCTCCTTCTTGCCACGCTCGCGGCAACGACCCTTGCCGCCTGCTCCTCCATTAACCAAGAGTCTCTCACGCCAGCCGGCCGATTTCGCAATCCGCCCGTATTCTTTGAACAAATCCAGTCCGGAGAAGCGATTGGACAACGCGTTTACGGCAAAATCTACGTCTGGGATGAAAAACCCACATCAGACGGGTACCACTCTTGCGGGTTAACGCCGTTCATCAACCCTCTCGGACGCGTCTTCCGAATCACCTCCGACGAACTCCTCATGCGCGAACGAGACGGCAACACCATGGTTGTATCCATCGACAACCCCATGGTCATCGCGGATCAACGCCTCCGCTGGTACTGGCTCGAGTCCACCCGCAAGCGCTAGTTGCGCAACCCATGGGTATCACCAAACGGGACTTTCTCGCCGCACTCGCCACTCCGCTATTCCGCGCCGCCGCCGCGGAATCGACTCCTCTCCGCGTCGGCATGGAACTCGCCTACCCCCCCTTCGAAATGGCGGACCCCCAAGGAAAGCCAATCGGACTGAGCGTCGATCTCGCCACCCATCTGGCAAATCACCTCACGCGCCCCCTCGAAATCCAAAACCTCCCTTTCGATGGCCTGATTCCCGCCCTCCGCACGGGAAAAATCGACCTCATCCTGTCGTCCATGACCGCAACCCCCGAACGGGCCAAAGCGGTCGCATTCTCAACCCCTTACCTCCGCACCGGCCTCGCCGTTCTCGCCGGCAAACAAGTTCGCCTCGAGGAATCCGAATCCCTGGACCGGAAAGACCTCATCATCGCCGTGAAACAGGGCACCACCGGACACCTTTTCTGTCGCACCTTCACGCGCGCCAAAGTTCTGGTTCTGGACCGAGAATCTGCATGCGTTGCAGAAGTGGTCCAAGGCAAGGCGTCCGCCTTCATCTACGACCAACTCTCGATCCTCAAACACGCGCGAAAAAATCCCTCCTCCACACGCGCCCTACTCTCGCCACTCCGGATTGAAGAATGGGCAATCGCTCTAAAAAAAGACGCACCCACTCTGCTCGCCGACGTGAACGCCTTCATCGCCTCCTTCAAACTGAAAGGCGGCTTCGAAACCCTCGCCGAACGATGGCTTCCCGAGGAAAAACAGGCGTTCAAAGACGCTGGTATCCCCTTCGTGCTCTGACCCGTGTCAACACTCCGACGCTACTCCCAAATCTACCTTTTGCTGCTTCGTAACTCCCTCATCCGGGAGATGAACTTTAAGGCCAACTTCCTCCTCTGGACCCTCGTCGAACTCCTCTGGTTCGGTGGCCAAATCCTCTTTATCGACACCCTCTTCCGCCACACCGGCGCCATTGGAGACTGGACCCGCTGGCACGTCGTCACCTTGGTCGGCACTCACCAACTCATCGCGCAACTCTTCCAAGCCATCTTCTACATCAACCTATCCAACCTCCCCGAACTCGTCCGAACCGGAAAACTGGATCTCCTCCTCACCCAACCCGTCGACGCCCAGTTCGCCGTTTCCACGCGCCAATTCGGGCCCGATAACCTCATCAACGCCGCGCTGGGCCTCCTCATCACCCTCTTTGGCCTCCACCATCTCGACGTTCGCCCATCACCCTCTCATATCGCCATCTACACGCTCCTCGTCATCACCGGCATCTCCGTGCACTACTCCGTCATGTTCAGCCTCTCGACCCTAAGCATCTGGATGACTCGTGCCCAAGGCCTTGTCTTCGCCTACTTCAACCTCTTCAACGTCGGACGCTATCCCGACTCCGTCTTCAAAGGATCCTTCCGCAGAATCCTCGGCGTCCTTCCCCCCGTCATCCTCGTCGCCGCACTTCCCGCCCGCTGGCTCACCTTCCCCAGCCAATCCCCGTGGACCATCACCCTCGAACTCCTCACGGGAACCCTCGCCTGCGCCATCCTCACCCGCCTCCTCTGGAAAATAGCCCTCCGCTCCTACGGCAGCGCTAGCTCCTAAACGCAGGCGCCCCACACTGCCCTCGGGACTCTGCCCCGACCTCAAAACACCTCGCTGATCGGACGTCCCACATCCAACAGCGGATGAGAGCGCCCCTCCCCGTCCGTGATGGTTGTCGTCGTCGCATCAATTCCGAAATGCCGGTAAAGGGTCGCGAACACGTCCTGATAATGCACCGGACGATCCACCGCCTCCGCCGCCGTCCGATCCGTCGCGCCAATCACCTGCCCCGTTCGCATTCCACCCCCTGCCATAATTCCCATCCCCACCTGCGGCCAATGATCACGCCCAGCCCGCGCATTCACCTTCGGCGTCCGCCCAAACTCGCCCCAAACAATAATCATCACCTCCTCCAGCATTCCTCGCTCCGCCAAATCCTCGACCAACGCGTCCAGTGAATGGTCCAGCAACGGACCCAAATACCGCATCGTCCCAAAGTTGTCCGCATGCGTGTCAAAATCCCCAATCGACAAGCTCACACACCGAACACCTGCCTCAATCAACCGCCTCGCCATCAGAAACTTCAGGCCGCCACGCTCCGACTCCATCGTGTCACCACGCCCCGCGCGACGAACCATCGGCAAATAACGCTCACGAACCCGAACATCCTCCCGCTCCAAATCCAAAGCCTCCGCAAACCGGCCCGAAGCCAGCATCCCAACTGACATCTGCGTGAACCGGTCCATGGCCGCCATCGAGCCACTCACGTCGATATCCCGCCGCAGCGTGTCCAAATCACGAAGCAATCCAACCCGGTCCTCCAACCGCTCAATCGTCAACCCCTCAATCAATCGCAACCCCTCGCTCCGACTACCCCCGCGCCGCTCCAACTCCGCCGCCATCCCCTCCGAAATCGCTAGCGGAAAAAGACTCGAAATATCCGGCCGATACGCCGATTGCACCACCCCCAAAAAACCTGGCCGTGCACTGTTCCTCACATACGGGCGCCCCTGCATCAAATCCACAAATGCCGGCGCAACATCCGCCGTGCTCCCCATCAGTCGGTTCACCACACACCCCATCGCCGGTCGTCCACCAATGTTCGCCAACTCCTTCTCCTTAAATCCCGACTGACACTGAAAGGCATCATGCTTTCCGTCCGCCCCCACCAGTGACCGAAGAAACACATACCGGTCAGCATGCTTCGCCAATCGCGGCAGTAACTCCGTAAAATGAACCCCCGGAATCGACGTCCGAATCGACTGAAACTCCCCACGAATCTCCGATGGCGCACCCGACTTCGGGTCAATTAAGTCCATCTGCGGCGGACCTCCATCAAGGTGAATATTGATCACCGCCTTCCGCGATGACCCAATCCCCGCAACCGATTCAGCCCGAAGAATGTCCGAAAATAAAATACCACCCGCCCCCAAGACTCCCGCCCTCAGAAACCCACGCCGCCCCCAGCTTCGACAAGATGTTTGGTGACGGCTCATAGACACACTTACGAGGTCGCATTGACCATGCCACCCGACTCATATCCCCGCCGTAGAGAGCCGAAACCCAAACTCGGGATACCGCCAGCAACATCACAAGTTTCTCATTTGTGAAGGTCGGCCCAAATCCCGCTCACCACCCCGCTATGCTCCCTCCCCGCCCAACCCGAATCGCGCTCAGCCTTATCCTCCCTCTCGCGGTTTTCGCAGCCGACGAATCCCCAAAGACCGCTCCTCCCACCGAGAACAAATCAGGCGTCTTCTACCTGAACGAGTTCGGAAAGACCGCGACCCCGAAAGACGCCCAAGCCGCTCTCGACCTCGCATCCGAGACGATCCAAAAACTCGGAGGAGGCATCCTTATTATCCCGCCAGACACCGCCCCAGGCTGGCTCCCGAAAAATCGCGGCCAACACGAAATCCGAATCCCCGAGCCTCCAGCCCCCTCCAAAACGTGGCGCGAAAGCCCCTCCGTCACTATCGTCGACCCGCGCGGTCGTTACCCCTCCCTCCACACCGCCCCCATCACTGGCCTCACCCTCCGCCGCGTCCTCGACCTCCCCCCCGGTGAAAGCCTCCCCCACTGGAACTACAACCCGATGCTCTCCTTCGAGAACATCATCGCCCGAGGCTCAAACAGCTACCACGACTGGCTCCAAGAAGACGTTGAACCCGGCGAAAACGCACGATTCTACGTTCCAACCATCCGCGGCCTTTACCCCGGCATGTTCATCAACGCCAACGGTTGGTCCGTCGTCGAACGACTCTACATCCGCTCACTCGGCTACGATGCAGAGAAAAAAGCCTGGTACATCACCGCCGATACCACCAAGCCCTTCAAAAAAGGCATCCTCCTCTCCAACAAAAACCACGTGAACATCCTCCGGATGGACACCTCGTCCCATAACGAGAACCAAACCTTCGATCTTCACATCCTCCGCAAAAACTACTCCCAAGGAGATAACTACCTCGTCGACGCCCGATTTCGCTACATGGGCGATATTCACTCCACGGCAGGTGACGAAAACGGAGTCATTTACGCGGCATTCATCCAAGCCGAACTCCAGGCATTTAAAGCGAAAGTCGACCAGTGGAGCCCCGCCACCGGAGAACTCACCTTCAAAGGCGGTAGCAAAACCGACACCCTCGGCTCCGGTCGCCCCATCCTCAACATGAACCCCGACAAGTGGATCACCGGCGGTTCTGTCACCGTCGTCAAAGCCGCACTCAGCGCCAAAGACTCCGCCGCCGACCCCACCCCCACCACATTCGACGGCACCGCCTTCCCAAATGTGTTCGGACCAAACCATCTCGGAATCAATAGCGCCCGCGTCGGAGGCCTGATCCGATTCTCCAAAGACGCTCCCGTCACCGAGGCCTGCATCGGACGCTACTTCGCCATCGATCAGGACGACGAATCGCCCAAGGGCACAAAAGCACGCCGCTGGTACCTCATCCACAGCGTTCACACCAACTCGGACGGAACAAAGGACATCCAAATCATCCGCCATTGGTGGGGCGCAAAACCCGCAGGTTCCCCGTTGCTCTACAACCCCGACAACTACTCGTGGGACGGACACGTGCGCGCCCTCAAATACGCCATCGCGCCCGGCGTCAACGCCTACGAGGTTTCTAAAGCGCTCCCCGGACCTGAGAGCAAACCCATCTTGATGCTGGCTCCTGCCCCGTTCGCTGGAACGAAGGTGGATTTCGAAACCGGCGATCCGATCGAGCAAGCAATCGGACCGGACCCCTTTCATCCTCAGCCATTTCGGAGCTGGACGTGGGACGAAGTGCCCAGCGCCTTTCCCTCGTCGTACTTTGATGTTCGAAACCTCGGACAGGTTCAGCGCCATTCCGTGATGACGGTGGGCGGAGGAACCGGAAACCTCTCAGAAGACCTCGAATCGCGCTGGTCACATCAACCCGTCTACGACCGGTGGATCGACTTCAAAGGCACCGCACGAAACGGAATCGTCTTCGGCGCGGACGTGGCAGGGGCGGCGCTCCTGTTCCAGCAACCGCATCAGCGCCCCCAGCCCATCGTGTGGAACTACACGCAAGATGATCAGATGAAGAAAGTGTCCCTTTCGGTTTCACCCGAAAACGGAACCCTCGCCATCGAAGGCCCCGGCGCCGCGATTCCCGGCGGCATCACCCGCCTCGGAGGCCTTTCAGGCTCGCAAACCCCGGCACGCAACCTCCGTGCGATTGATGTCCAAGTGCCGACCGGAGTCAAAGAACACACCATCGCGTTGCCAGAAACGGAAGCAGACGGAAAGTACGGCGTTTTCGTCGAACCAACGTGGCTCACGATGCACGTGGTTACTGCTCGCACCGAGAAGTCGTTCACCATCAGGTTCTCCGAACCCGCGCCGCAAGGGGCAACACTCAGCTGGCTCCTCGCCCGTTAGGATTCAAGCCCTTCACCTGCAACCCCACAGCCCCCACCTCCAACCCTGAGCTCAAAACCCCGCGATGAGTCCCTCACCCCGCAAAGCCAGCCCCACCACCATCAAAATCCTTCGGCCAGTCGTAGGATTTTTGTTCGCCGCAGCCGCATGCTCGGCCAATGAGCCACCCACGAAACTCAACGCAGCCGGCCTTGAGCAGGCCGCCGCCGGAACATCCGTAAAACTCGCCCACATCACCGCCTTCGAACCCTCTGCCCCACCCACGTCCCAGCAAAACAGACTCGTCGTTGTCGCCGGACTCGGACAACCCACGCCATCGCCCAACTCCGACGCAAGCATCGCAGCCGCGAGAACGTTTCTCGCGTGGTGGAGTACTCCCGAGGCGGAAAAAGCCCGCGCAACGTGGCAAATCTGCGTCGTTCCAAACGCGCTGCCCGACGGCCCGAAAGAGTCCCCGCTCACCTTCCCGCCCGTGAAAGGTTTTTTCAATGATCCCGTCGCCCCTGAGTCCCGCGCCCTCTGGCGCTGGTCCGCGATGAGCAGCCCGGATCTGGTGGTGGATCTTCGCGATGCACCCGCCGCCAGCTCCTTTGCCAATAGCCACGCGGCGCCCCTCTTTCCGAATGCAAAACCAGCTGCAGACCAGGAACTCGTGACCGCACTCGGTTCAGATTCGCCCTCAGGAATCGCTGCAGTACCCGCCGTTCGTATCGAAGGCACCGCCGACCAGTTGGTGACGGCTCTTCGCGATCTGGTGGGACGCAAACTTCCGCACTCCAAACTCCGCGACGCCCTCGAGCAACGCGCCAACCGTGACCCGCTCGAAGTAGCCAGAATCCTTGCCGCAAAATACCCCCAGTCACCCGGCATGAGTTACATCCCCGCCCTCGCATGGTCCGGGGCCATCCAACTCAGTCAACTCACCGGCGACCCCGCATTCCGTCAGAAAGCACTTTCGCAAATGACTCCGTTTTTGGACGGTTCAAAACCCGCGCTCTCAGAGAAAGCCAACCTGCCATCCATCGCCGGCCACCTCGCCTTCAGCGATTTGGCGCGCATGGAGTCTTCCCAGAATGCCGCCGCCCTCGCCCGAACCGCCGCCGAACACCTCCTTCGCACCGCACCACCAACCGAGCTGGTCCCCTCCGCCACCAAGTGGACTGACGACATGTTCATGGCAACCTCCGTTCTGGCACGCGTCGCAGGCCAAACAAACGACGCCGCATGCGTCGAACGAACGCAACGTCTCCTCGAAACCTATGCCGCACGACTTCAACGAGAGGACGGTATTTTCATCCACGTCGAATCGAGTCCGTTCGCTTGGGGCAGAGGAAACGGCTTCGCCGCCTTCGGACTGATGGACGCGCTGACCCATCTTCCAAAAGAAGCAGACCGACGTGATGCCCTCCTCGAACGATTCCGAAAACAGATGCTCGGCCTCATCAAACACCAGTCTCCCGATGGTTCATGGCGCCAAGTCGTGGACGAACCCGGCGCCTACCGCGAGTTAACCGTCACCGCCATGGTCACCACCGCGATGGCACGAGGAATCCGCCTCGGCTGGCTCGATCAAGCAACGTTCCTTCCCGTGGTCGAACGCGGCTGGCGAGCCGTCTCCGTTCGTGTCGCGCCCGATGCGTCCCTCATCGATGTTTGCACCGGCACCGGCGCGAAAAAAGATTGTGATAGATCCCACTACCTCCACCGCGACGCCATCTTCGGTCCGGATGATCGTGGCGGCGCAATGGCACTCACCGCAGCCCTCGAAATCCACGCGCTCCGTTCAAGCGCAAGTCGCTGACCCAGACCGAACCATCCAGCCGCTCACTTCACTTCTTTCCTCCGCCACTGAACTTCTTGCCGGGAGTGTTCCGAGACGCTCCCACACGCGCCGCCAAGCTATCCGCACTAAACTGACTATCAACGACCTGCCCGCCGCTGATGAGCTGAACTCCGTATCCCGCATACTTCGAGCCCCCCGAGTTTTTCCCAAACTTCGCGACCTCCCCAAGAGACAGCTTAGCCCCTGGAAGGTAGGCCTGTGACTGCGCTTCAGATCGATGAAAGTTGTGCACCTCAGTGCTCATCTCACTCACCTTCAAACTTGGAATCTTCAACTCCTTCGATCCGCCCGCAGCAACTTTCAAAACGTGAGCCTCCTTGCCAATCCCTCCCTCGAACATCCACCAACGCACTTCGATTTTTGTCTCCTCCGACGTCACGTTTCGCACCCTCACTCCAAGTCGAATCCTCTCATCGACAACACGGTTGGCCCCGAGTCCCCCATTTGAACCAGCCGTTTGCTGCTTCCTCAGCACTTTCACCTCTCCATCCAAGATTGCCGGAGCTGCCCCAAACAACTCACCACCAATGAGAATCAATAGGCTAAAGACGATTGATCTCATGAGGGCTCAAAACTGAACCCACCAGACAAACTCCATCAAGCACGAATCCACTCCCCCCCGCGCACGTCACGTGGACTTTTTCGAAGTCGACACCGTCCCCCCCCACTTGCTTTCAAAAACACGAAAACTCACGCTAACCCAGTTCGCCTCAGAGAACCCTCGCCGATTTGGTCTGTCGGACGGGGCCGCGTTGCCTCATTGAAGCGGACACCGAAAAGAAGACCTGAGAAGGCGTGGGAGGTACCGTTGCCTCATAAATGAGGACACTGTGGCGCATTGCGGGGGTGACATGGGTGGAGATTTCACCTGGACGCTCACCCGCGTGGAGATTTCGAGCGGGTGGACTGAGATGCGAGCGGTGTGGAACCGAGGGCAACAGGCCAGTTTCGAGGGGCTTGAATCGATTTGGCAAAGTCAGGCCTTCAATCTTCTGGGAGTGGACAGCGACAATGGAGGGGAGTTCCTCGACATCCACCTTTCCCAATGGCTCAAAAGTCACGGCATCAAGCAGACCCGCTCGAGGCCGCACTACAAGAATGACCAGGCCTACTTGGAGCAGAAGAACTGGACGTACGTGCGCGGGTTGCTTGGGTACGAGCGGCTTGAGCACCCCGAACTGCTCGAGGACCTCAATGCGTTGCTCAAACTCTGAAGCCAATGGCGCGACCTGTTCTGCGTGAAGATGAAACAGGAGCGTAAGTGGCGGGAGGGAAGTCGGCAGATTCGCCGGCATGATAAACGAGGGCGTAGCGCGGCCCGACGCCCAGCATCCTTGTTTTCCTTGGAAGGGCGTCTTACTTGGACTGATTCTTGATAGTGTTTTCAGCGATCGCGGTGGCAATCGCGAGCAGATCGCTGACCAAGACTTTCTCGGGCAGTGCCATGGGTTTACCCTCCTCTCCGAGGCCAGTTTACGGGCTTCAAAAGCGAAGCCAGCGCCTCATGAGGTTATACCGAAAAACGGGAGGGGATTTTGTGGAAAGGGGCGTTTTTCTCCAACGTCACAAGGCCGCTCCACTGGTGTGACCCGATACTCTCTTTGAGGGGAGGGATAAGTTACGCGAATCTCTCACAATCACAGCCGAGATCGTAGGACAGCATCTCCGGGGGACGCAGAGCGCCAGCGTGGGGCGCATCCTTCGAATGACACTCCGACTCTCCCATCCCGTCTCGTATCCGCAGTCCACCATCCACGCCGCCCACGCGCCTCCCCTCTTTGGCAAATCGTCCGCCACGCATGGGACGATTGTCTTACCAACTACGACAAGAAATACCGCCCCTCCATGGGCCCACTCCGCCCGGATGCCATCGACACCGTCCGCGCTTTTCTTCGATGTGGCGACCTCGCCGCGGGCTTTACTCGCTTTCAGTGTCCCGATTGCGGTCACGAAAAGCTCCTCGCATTCACTTGCAAATCCCGCCACTTCTGCCCCGCCTGCCATCAACGCCGGGTCCGACACACCAGCGCATGGATCGCGGATTCCGTCTGCCACGCAGTCCCCCACCGCCAGTTCGTCTTCACCTTCCCAAAAATGCTGCGTGGTATCTTCCGCAAACGCAGGCACCTCCTCCATCTCCTCTTCCAGACCGCCACAGAGTGCCTGCGCGATGCCTTCCGCATACGCCTCGGTCTCCCCGATGGCCGAATCGCCGCTGCCGCCTCTGTCCACACCTTTGGCGATTACCTCGTCTTTCATCCCCATCTCCATGTGTTCGCCGCGGACGGCCTCTTCGACGAACACGGCCGCTTCCATTCCATGCCCGACGAATCTCTGGCCCCCCTCGCCGAACTCTTCCGCCATCGCTTCCTCCACGCACTGCGCGCCGCAAAACTTCTCAGTGCACAAAAAGTGACAGAACTTCTCTCTTGGAAACACAGCGGTTTTCATATCGACGGCGGTGAAAAACCCGTCGCATCCGACGACACAAGGGGCCGCCAGCGCCTCGCCGAGTATCTTCTGCGCGCACCGTTCTCCCTCCAGAAAATTCATTGGAATCCCAAAACCCATACCGTCATCTACCGCTCCCGGCGCAGTTGGAAAACCAAGCGCAACTTCGAAGTCTTCAAAGCCACCGACTTCCTCGCGGCCGCCATTGATCATATTCCACCCCGGGGCCAGCAGACCATCCGCTACTACGGACTTTACTCAAACAAGAGCCGTGGCCTGCCACGCCGGAACATCGCCGAAGTAGAACCCATCGGCGAAAAACAGCCCGCACCGAAAACACCCATCGTCCCGCCACCGCAGAAGGTCACCGCCCGGGCCATGCGCCCACTTTGGCGTGACCTCATCCTTAGGGTCTGGGGTGCCGATCCGCTCCTGTGCACACGCTGTAACGGCATCATGAGAGCCATCGACTCCTTCAGCCGTCCCGCAGAAATTGAATTTTTCCTCCGCCTCAAAGAAATTTGGGAAGCCGTCATCGATATCCCTCCTCCCCCGGATCCCCCCTTCGACATCGAGACCTTTGAACCCATCGAGCCACCGTGGCAGGCCATCCGCGAATGGATTCCCGACGACGATTCAGAGCCATCCGGCGACCTGTTCGACCAGCGCCGCGACTCTCTGAAGGAGGTCGTGATTCTCCGTGAGGACGGTTCCATCCTCGTCCTCGACGGCGACTGAAATCGACGGAGGTCACGGCCACCGCCGCGCAAGAGAAACCGCTGCCGAAAATGCTTGGCAACGCGGAGCAAACCATTATTTTTCGGGCGTTAGCGCTTGCACACAGAATCTCAGCGCAAACAAGCTTCGCCCTCTGAATTTTGAATCTCGGAGCACCACCGGAACCTACCTTAGCCCGACTTCGCCCCCTCGCTCCCCCCAGACCCCCTCACTCCCCGACGCCCATCCCCGTCCTGGCCATTTCCGATGCGGCGGGCGCAAAAGCAATCTCCTAGCAGACGATTCTCGTTGCGCAACGGCTTGTTCCGCAGGCATCCGTGTCAACTCGTTGAGCGGCGTGACCGCCTTATGAAGTGGGGGGAAGCAGAGTCTGGCGGCCACGCTTTTCTCCCAAGCACTTGGCAACCAGTGGGCCAACTGGGTGCAGCCTGTGCATTGTCCCGTTGCACCGACCGCTTGAAACCTTGCGTCTCCATAACTGTTCTAAAGAACAGTTATGGCGTCCATCTACCAGCCCCGCCGCCCCCGCGCCTCCCCACTTTGGCAGGTTGTTCACACCGCCTGGGATGACTTCCTCGCCCGCTACGAGCGCCATCACCGCCCCGCCATGGGACCCCTCCGCCCGGAGTCCGTCGCCGCCGTCCAGGCTTACTACCGGTGTGGCGACCTCACCACCGGCTTCACCCGCTACCACTGTCCCGACTGCGGCCACGAGCGCCTCCTCGCCTTCACCTGCAAAGCCCGCCACATCTGCCCCGCCTGCCACCAGCGCCGCACCCGCCAGA
>JBIIXW010000187.1:0-5053 GCA_044347165.1 Chthoniobacteraceae bacterium | reverse complement strand
GGACTAACCTTTTTGGCGAGCCAGCGAAGTCCTCTGCTGTCGTCGCATTTGGAGAACCGCAAGAAAATGGCGCGATCACCGGCTTCGGCGCTGAGGTATCGGTGGACAACAAGGTCAGCAAGCTTTTGCTTCCGCGCAAAGGGTCGGTATTCAAGATGACTCCGGCGACGGTCGGTGCTTCGACGTTTCAAGGTAACTTTCCGATGCAGGGTTCTGTCGCTAGCCCGTTTGCTGGGATTTTCCTGCAACTCGACGAGGGCGGTGTCCGGGGCTTCGGATCTTTGGTTTCGTCAAAAACTGCGAGTGTACCCGTCGAGGTTTATGTGGCGGATAGCGAAGATGCCGGAGATCCACCGGTTCTGCCGGAACTTCCAATAGAGCCGCTTGTTGTTTGGAGCGGACTTTCGGCAGGGACGATAAGTCTGCAATTAACGGACATGCCGAGTCAGTTGAACTTGACCACTATCAAACTCTTCCGAGGGTCCAGCCAGATTCCGGTTGCGACGGTGGAAGCGTCTGCGGATGGGCGCGTGGTTTTCCCGACAAAGGGGCTCGTTGCTGCCGCAGATTACCGCGTTCAAGTGGAGCGGCAGTTCATTTCAGGAACTCAGCTTTCCGATCGGTCGGAGCCTTTTGAAATCTCGGTTCGCGTTTTGCCTGCCTACACTTACCAAATGCTCATTGGGCCGGCCTCGGGCGGTCGGGCAAGAAACGGGATGTCGCACCAAGGTCGGCTCACCGTGACCACTACTTCATCGGGAGGTGTCAGTGGGCGGTTGGAGTGGATCCGTCTGACTCAGGTGCGCGATGGGAGCGGGCAAATCTCGGATTACACATACTCGGGGGAAGAGGGAGAATCCGCTGTGTACATCCCGAGTTTGGTGAACTCTCCCTTCAAAGGGCAGTTGACCGTTGCGACGCCGGATGACGAAGGCGCGGGTGAGGTGCCCACGGGTCAGAATGAGTTAACCGCAGTGATTACTGTTCCGTCCGCCAAAGGGCAGCCGGGACACCAGTTGAGAATTTCGATCTCCGATGCGCCTGCAGAGGGCGGAGACCGCCAATGGTTTACAAAAGAAGGGGCAAGTCCCAGTACGGTTGCGCTTTGGGCGAGTGCTGTTTTGGAAATGGATCCAAGTTTTGGTGAAGAATCCTTACAGTACGGGTTTGGTTACGCGGCGACGAGTGGCGTGTCGGGAGCGTCGGGCGAGTACAAAACGGTTTCCGTGGAAGGTGAGGAGGCGGTGAATAATCATTCGCACACGATTCGCTACTCGGGCGGTCCCACCGCACTGTACACGTTTCAGACGGGGGCAAAGTCGGCGAAACTGACGTCCACCGCGAATGTGAGCGTCACAGGAGACGTGCCTTTGCTGCTTTGCGGAGCGGTCGCCAAGTACAAGATGCCCTACGAGAATGCGGGCGGAAGAACCGTGACTGCGAATATGGCTACACTGGTTGCCGGCACGATGTCGCCGACGATTTCGTTGAATGGTGACGACGAGAAATACTGGATTTCTGAGGCTCAGATAAACGGTGCAGGTTGCGATTTGGAGGTGGCGGCGAAGATGCCGGGTGGCTACGTATTGCGTGAGGAGTGGGCGGCCCTTTTCGAGCAAATCGGTTTTTCGGCCGTGTTCCAAACCATGAGCACGAAACGGTTTGCCGATTTTTCACCGGAGCAGAAAATCCAAGCTGGTGAAAGCTACACGTTTGAACTCGTGCTCGATAAGGAAACGGTACTCTCCGACACGGTGACATTCAGCTCGTCCGGCGAGGCGACTTTCAGTGATGCAGACTACGCCAAGGCGATTACTCTGAGCGCTAAAGCAGGCGGCGCGTTCGACGTTCAGGTGAAACTTTCGGACGGAGCGGTCAGTGCGACTGGAACTTGGGTAAAGTCGTCCGGATTCGCGTTGCCGAACAATCCCCTGTTCGGGTGGGGCGGCATCGAGGGTGGCGATGTGGGGTGGCGTCTGCGGCAATAGTGGTCTTGCGGATGCTTCTGCGGGCGACTTTCCGAAGGGGAGTCGCCCGTTTTGTTTTTCTCCTTCCTTCACCCAAAAGTCAGCCTTTCCATTTCTGGGTTTGCTGGTCCGTTCTATGCGCTTTGCCACGATGACTCCTTCGCGACATGGCAACCCTTTTGAGAAAACCTGCTCTCGAACGCTTAACCGTTTTGGTGCTTGCTGCTGTGAGTGTTCAGGATGGCGTGGGAGCCATCGATTACGGCACTTCGGTAAAACCGCTTTTGAAGGCACGTTGCTATGCCTGCCACGGGGCATTGAAGCAGGAGGGTGAGTTACGGCTCGATACGGTGAGCGGGTTGCTGAAGGGCGGGGAATCGGGGCCTGCGGTCATCGCGGGGCAACCGGAGAAGAGCGTCATTTTGGAGCGGGTTGTCAGCAGGGACGGGACGGAGGCAATGCCTCCCAAGCATGAGGGGGAGCGGCTCAACGCAGATCAGGTGGCGCTGTTGCGCGCATGGATTCTTGAAGGTGCGAATGGCCCCGCGGACGAGAAGCCCGAGCCGAACCCGCGCGAGCATTGGGCGTTCAAACCGAGGGTCCGTCCGTCCGCGCCGGACGTGGGCGCGGGTGTTCCCGTCCGCAACCCGATTGATGCGTTCATTGGTGAGCGGTTGCTATCGGGGGGGTTGCGGGCCGCCCCAGAGGCACCACGGGAGGTGCTGGTGCGCCGACTTTACTTCGATTTGATCGGGGTGCCGCCTGACCTTGCGGCGTTGGAGGAGGCGATGGCTTCCACGCAGGCGGACTGGTACGAGCGATTGGTCGAGCGGTTGTTGGAGGATCCTCGGCATGGCGAGCGTTGGGGCCGGCATTGGATGGATATTTGGCGGTATAGCGACTGGTGGGGGCTGGGGGCACAGTTGCGGAATAGTCAGAAAAACATCTGGCACTTTCGAGATTGGCTCGTCGAATCGCTCAACGCCGATCGTCCTTATGATGAGATGGTTCAACTGATGCTTGCGGCGGACGAGGTTGCGCCGCTGGATCCTGCAAAGTTGCGTGCGACGGGGTTCCTCGCGCGGAACTGGTTTTTATTTAATCGGAACACTTGGATGGAGGACACGGTCGAGCACGTCGGCAAGGGGTTGCTGGGACTCACGATGAACTGCGCGAAGTGTCACGATCATAAGTACGACCCCATCTCGCAAATCGACTACTATCGGATGCGCGCGATTTTTGAGCCGTACCACGTTCGCATGGATGTGGTTCCTGATCAGGTTGATTCAGAAAAGGGTGGGATTCCGCGTGCCTATGATGGCGCTACGCACCCTCCGACGTATCGGTTTATTCGGGGTGAGGAGTCGAATCCGGATAAGTCGCGCGAGATGGAGCCGGGAGTGCCGAAGTTTTTTGCGCCGAACAACCTTCCCATCACGACCGTAGCGCTGCCCATTGAGGCGAGTGAACCTGAGCGTCAGCCGTGGGTGTTGGATGCCCATCTCCAGTTGGCTTCGAGCGCGCTTGATTCTGCACAGGCGACGCTGAAGAAGGCGGAGGAAGCGTTGGAACACGCTCGGAAGGCGGAGAAAACGTTAAACGACGCGCCAAAACCCCATGCTGCCTCGTTCGCTGACGCACCGAAGCCCGTTCAAGAAAAGGGGGCGGTGACATCAAACAGCGAATCGGGAAGTGCGACCGGTGTTGGGGTGGCAGCTTCGAAGAAACTTCTTTTGGCTGAGTCGTTTGACGCGCTGGATTTGAAGCGTTGGGAACTGACTGGGGGTGATTGGCGGCATGAGCCGGGGCATTTAAGGCAGCAGCGGGACGGGAAAGCGCGTTCGGTCGCGCGCCTGCGTTCAGGGGTGGGAGCACGCGACCTTGAGGCGAAGGTGAGGTTTACGACGACGGGAGGCAGCACGTATCGCAGCGTGGGTATTGCGTTTGATGTGCCCTCCGATGTGCCGGTCGATTTTGCTGCGGAAAGTGGAGGTGTAAAACCCGAGGACACCGAGTTTGCGGTTTATGTGAGTTCGATGGATGCAGGCGCGAAAGTTCAGGCAACCTTCCGCCGGGGCGCATCATGGGCTTATCCGGCGGAGGGCATGGTCGGTCTCCCGCTGCCATTAAACGTCGAGCGAACGCTGACGGTTCAGTTGCGTGGCGACTTGTTGAATGTGGCGTTGGACGGGAAGTTTCTGTTCGCGTGGCGGACACCGGTTGCGCGGCGCGAGGGGGGAATCCAGATTTTCACGTTCGATGCGCGGTGTGATTTCCATGAAGTGAGCGTTGCAGCCCTTTCAAGCGATGTTGCGTTGCAGGAGCCTGGCGTGCGGGCAAGGCCCGTGGCCACGGTCGCTGCGGCACCGGCGAAACCCCAGCGCACGGCGGATTCTATCCGAAGTGCACGCGAAGCCGCGGAGGTTGCGCTGGAGGCCGCGCAGCTTTCGCGACGCGTGGCTGCGGCGGAATTTGAGAGCGTCCGCGACCGCGCGGCTGCGATGAAGGCGGGGTGGACGGGTGACGAAGCGGCGGGGTTGAGCGCTCGGAAGCAGGCGTTACGGGCGGAACGGGCGGTGTCGTTCGCTCGTGCGGAGCAGACCCTCGCTCTCAAGCGTGCTGCGCTGACTAAGGCAGCCGTCGATAAGAAAGCGGCAGCGGAGAAGGAGGTTGCGACCGCAGAGACGGCTTTAGAAAAGGCGCGCAAAACGGCAGATACGGAGCCTCAGGCCACTGATAAGTTTACCCCGCTTCACGGAGCGAGGTGGACGCCCACGCGTTTTCTCAGTTCTGGCAAAGACGACCCCGAAGTGAAGTTTCCGTCCGTGAGCACGGGTCGGCGCAAAGCGCTTGCAGAATGGATCACGGATCCTGCGAACCCGCTGGCGGCGCGCGTTGCGGTCAATCATCTCTGGGGCCGTCACTTCGGGGTTCATCTGGCGGGGACACCGTTTGATTTTGGTCGATCGGGAAATGTTCCGTTGCATCCAGAGTTGTTGGACTGGCTCGCGTCGGAGCTCGTTGAGCACGGATGGAGCATGAAGCATTTGCATCGCCTGATTTGTCAGTCTGCTGCGTACCGACGG
>JBIIXW010000262.1:0-15853 GCA_044347165.1 Chthoniobacteraceae bacterium | reverse complement strand
CGGAAGATGATCCAGCACATAGCGCATATCATCATCCCGCCAAGGCAGGTAGGTCGGCACCTGATCCAAAATCGGATCCTGTCCCAAGTAGTAACGAATCATCTCCGGCACAAACGCGTAAATCACCTTGTCGTCCGCCACCCCCGTCCCAATCGCATTCGCCAACGCCACATTACCCCGACGCACCGCATCCACCAACCCGGGCACTCCCAACATGGAATCCTTCCGGAAAACCTCAGGATCCAAAAAGTCATCATCCACGCGTCGGTAAATCACATCCACCTGCTGCAAACCCCGAGTCGTCCGCATGTACACAAACCCGTCAATCACCGCCAAATCGCGCCCCTCCACAATCTCAATCCCCATCTGCCTCGCCAGAAATGAGTGCTCAAAATACGCGCTATTGTAAACCCCAGGCGTCAACAAAACCACCGTCGGATGAGGGTTTTCCCGAGGCGCAATGTACCGAAGGCACGACAACAAATCCGTCGGATACGTGTCCACCGACCGAACCCCCGCCGAACCAAACATCTGCGGAAAAACCCGCTTCATCGCCGCCCGATTCTCCAACACATACGACACCCCTGACGGACACCGCCCGTTGTCCTCCAAAACAAGGTACCGCCCGTCCCGATCACGGATTAGGTCCGTCCCACACACGTGAATGTAAACGTCCTGCGGCACCTTCGCGCCAATGAACTCCGGACGAAAGTGCGCGGCCCCGCGAACCAGTTCCTCCGGCACCACACCGTCCTTCATAATCTTCTGTTCGTGGTAAACGTCGTACAGAAAGAGGTTCAGCGCTGTTATCCGTTGCACCAAGCCAGACTCGATGGTCTCCCATTCGGAGGCTGGAATCACGCGAGGGAATGGGTCGAACGGAAACACACGCTCCGTTCCCTGCTGGTCGCCGTAAACCGTGAACGTCACACCCTGCTTCAAAAACAGCAGCTCCAGACTTTTCACTTTCTGCTCCAAATCACCGGAACTCATTCCAACAATTTGGTCCGCCACCGCCCGATAATACGGCCGAATCCGCCCCTCCGGATCCACCATTTCATCGAACACATTGTTTGGTCGGTAATCCGCGATAGTCACACCGACCCCTTTAGCAGAGGCCTTGCCACCTCGTTTTTACAGAGTAAAACCCGATTTCGACTCACTCTCGCGTGGCCGTTTTTCAACAAGCACTCCTCGACTTGTT
The DNA here is from genome assembly GCA_044347165.1 of Chthoniobacteraceae bacterium. Taxonomy (GTDB): domain Bacteria; phylum Verrucomicrobiota; class Verrucomicrobiia; order Chthoniobacterales; family Chthoniobacteraceae; genus JBEEPE01. Next base: position 14,649 of record JBIIXW010000262.1, on the reverse strand, counting down.
GAAAAATGCACAGGCTCGGCGATGAGCGTCACCCGTCCATTTGCACCGGACCGCAAGACACGGCATGGTGAGTGAGGTTCCTTGCTTCACCATGCCCCCAACCCCTCCATCCACCTTCTTTTCCACCCTCGGCAACCGCGCACTCAACGCGTGGAAAGACGTCGACTTCAACCCCTCAGCGTTTCCCTCCATCGCCGAAGCCACGCTCAACGCGCTCCCCCCTTCGAAGCATCTCAGTCCAGGCGACCTCTTCCACGAGTTCCTTGTTACGGACCAACTCCCAGCTCAAAGCACATCAGGATTTGGACAGCCCGAGCTGATTGTGTTCGAGCACAGCCGCTTCTACATCCAAGTGCTGGTCTGGATGGACGGCTCAACGGACATTCATCAACACCTGTTCGACGGCGCCTTCCATGTGATGCACGGCTCCAGCATTCACTCGCGCTTTGTGTTCGAAGAGGCGAACGACATTTCCGCACACCTCCGCACAGGGAACCTCCGGATGACTTCCACCGAGCTTCTTGAAACCGGGCAAACCGTGCCCATCACCTCAGGCACCGGTTTCATCCACGCCCTCTTCCACTTAGACTCACCCTCTCTCACCGTCGTGCTCCGCACACACACCAGCCCAGGAGCGGGCCCACAGTTCACCTACCTTGCGCCGCATCTTGCGATTGATCCTTTCCTTTCGGACACACTGACCCTCCGGCGAAAACAGATTCTCGACACCTTGGAAACGCTCGAAGATCCGGGATATTGCGACGCAGTCAGCGCGTGTCTGGCGGATTTGGATTTTGAACGGGGCTTCTTCATTCTCCAGAACTGCGCGGAAACGCTTCTCCTCCAAGGCGCGTGGACCCGCATCTTTAGGGCCTTCCGGAAAAAGCACGGTCCCAAGGCTGATTTGATTCCTCCGACGCTTGCGGGCATCCGCGAGCGTGATCACTTGGTCAGCCTCAGGAGCGAGGTTACCGACCCCGAACTCCGCTTCTTCCTCGCGCTGAAGCTCAACATTCCTTCCGAGGAAGAACGCCTGCGCCTTATCAAGCAACGCTTCAAAGGTGACCCCAAAAAACACGTCCACCGCTGGGAAGAGACGCTCGCCGACCTGACCTGACGGACCAGTCCTCGCTCCTCATACCCTCGGGTCGGAGGCGTTGCCCCTCACCTCGTCAAAAACCCCAGAGCAAACAAGCTGAAGTTCTTTTTGTCCGTTTTGCGCGCCCTGTTTTCCTTCGTCATCCCCAACCATTCCCTCATCCAGACAGCTGGACTGTGAGTTTTTCAGGACCGACTAATCCACGTTCGGAAGATTGTGTGACGGTTTCGGAGGTGGCGGCGAAGAGATGCGCACCTTTTGTGAAGGAGTTGGGTTGAGGGGAGGCCCGCGAGAATTTAGCTTCAACGATGGACAAGGTTTGTTCAGATCACGCCCCTGTCATCATTACTCGGAACAGGGATCAATCTGTCGTCATGCTTTCTCTCGCTGACTTTGAGGCCCTAGAGGAAACCGCGTACCTGTTGCGTTCTCCCGCTAACGCTAAGCGCCTCCTTGAATCCATTGAGTCTCTAGAAGCCGGACAGGGAATCACTCGCTCCATTGATCTGAATTCGTGAGCCTCACGTTCTCTCCTCAGGCTTGGGAGGATTACACCTTCTGGCAGGCAACGGATCCCAAAACGGTTCAGAGAATTCACCACCTTCTAAAGGAAATTACTCGCAACCCTCACTCTGGAGTCGGCAAGCCCGAGCCACTCAAGCACGCACTTCGTGGTTATTGGTCTCGCCGTATCGACTCTGAACACAGGCTAGTGTACAAATCCGTGGAGGGCGACATTCTCATCGCTCAGCTCAGGTATCACTACGATTCGTAGCCCGGACAATCATCACAAAGTGACAATTTGTGAACCGCTCTGGGAGCCACTTCTCTATGACAGCTACTCCGCATCTTTCTGAAATCGACGCACTGAAGGCAACGCTTGATACCCGTCGTCCGCTTTCTGCAGAACAGATCAGGGGACTGGCTACCGTCTTTGAGGCGGAGGAAACGGAGTACATTCACGAGTCGAATGCCATTGAAGGGAACACCCTGACCCTTGCCGAAACTGAAGTGGTTATTCGGCGTGGTCTGACGGTGGCTGGTAAGCCGCTTAAAGATCACTTGGAAGCAAAGAACCATCTGGAAGCATTTCACCTTTTGCAGAAACTTGTCTCGGAACAGACGCCGCTCACTGAGTCAGTCCTCCTACAATTGCATTCGATCATTCTGCGTGGGATTGAAGACGAGTGGTCCGGGAGATATCGGAATGTTGCTGTCCGGATTTCGGGTTCGCGACATATTCCTCCGAATCCCCTCAAGGTGCCTGCATTGATGGAAAAATTGTTCGGGTGGTATGCGGGAAAGAGGCAGTCTCACGACGTTGAGATTGCGGCGGATTTACATCTGCGATTGGCGCAGGTTCACCCGTTTATTGATGGCAATGGAAGGGTGTGTCGTCTGGTGATGAATCTGCATCTGATGCAGTGCGGATATCCGCTCACGATTATCCGGGCAGCTAATATCCAGAGAGCAGACTATTATCACGCGCTTGCGGCAGCAGATGCGTCCGGGGATTCCACGCCATTCCGCGCATTCGTCGCAGCGCGAGTTTTGGAGTCGCTCCAGCGATACGAGGAGGTGCTTGGATGAGCACAAAGTTTGGCGAAGGAAACGTTGTCGAAAAAGTAACTTTTCAGGTCAGATGCCAGAGCCGTCCACTGCGCATAAGGTGTTCTTGGTGAGTTTTATGGGGTTACCCTGCGTGACCTGATTCAGTGCCTCTACAATCATACGTGTAGGCTGTTGCTGAGTATGGTTCTGTGAATGGGAATAATTGCCAACTTTCAGCCCCTTTAAGAACATAGCTTCTCCGATTCTTCATAAGCTTTGCTTTGAAATGTTTTTATGGGCGGTTTGAGGGGCCTTGGGCAGCATGCAGTTTCCCAGATTTTTGTGGATTTCGCCCCCACCCCCAAGCAAAAGCCGTGCTAGAAAGTGACGCTATCATATTGCTCGCCAACACTTTGCCGATTTATTCAGCATCGACTGGATTAGAACTCCACCCCGATTGAAACGTTCCCCGACCACGTGCGCATCGTCGAACGCAACTCGTACTCACCACTCAATCGCAAGCTCAACCGCTCCGTAAACCCAATCTCTATTGAGGTGCTGAACAAGAACGCGTCGCGCAACGCCGCCGCACTCCGATTCGTAAACGTCGCCGCCGCATTCGGCGCCCCCGCAAACCGGCCCGTAAACTCCGAGCGCAACCCGCTGTAATCGCGGAACCAATCCGCCCGCGCACGGAACACCGTCCGCATCCCACGGTACTGGCCGCTCTTGCTAATCCCAATCCCAACCTTGCTCGTCACCGCAGTGGTGCGCCGATTCGACCCCATCAAGCTCACCCCTTCCGCACCCGTTTCAGAAATCCGTGACGTACTCGCCGAGGACAACATCAAGCGCGCCGTCGGCGTAATCTCCCACTTGCTCTCCACCGGCGCCATCTGCGCACCCACACCCAACTGGACAAGCGCCTCGTCCCCGTCAAACCGCGCACGCGCCGTCCGTGAAACCCCATTCCCCATGTGAATCTGACGCGTCGACGTGCTATCCGTCCGCCCGTACAGCATCATCGCATCCGCAAACCACGGCTCCGTCGCCGTCGCCGAATACAACCCCACATGCCAGGCCTCCGTGCGAACCGACGTCATCGGCATACCGAAGTTGAAACGATCCGTGGATGACGACGCCAGCAAGCCAGAGCGGAACCCATTCGTCGGCAACTCAATCCCCATGATCGAACCCTGCGAACTGTTGCTGTAGCCACGGAACCCAGCTCCAGCGTCCGCATCACGCTGCGTCTGAGTGCCGTAGGACGCGTTCCACAAACTCCAACGCTCCACTCCCGTGCCAATACCGGAATCCGTCCCCTTCGTGCGAGAACCAAACATCGCCAACGCATTCAACCGCTGATCAATCGGATTCGCCAAATCCACCAACCGCTTGCGCGCCACCTGATTCAGCTCCGCATACGCCGATCCATCCAACTGCGCCAACACCGCGGCAACGCCCGCCGCAGTGCCCAAATCATCCAACAGCGCCAATAAATCATTGTTGTAATCTTCAGAGCTGTACCGCTCCGCACGCGGCCCAGCCTTCACCGCATTCGACAATGCAATCACCCCTGTGCCGCCGCCAAACGCGACCTGCTTGTCGAGGTAACGCCCCAAGGACGCCGAGTTCGCACTCTTTGCAAACTCCGCATAAGAGGCGCGATCCACCACAAGATTCACTGCTTGGTTCGCCGCATCGTAATTCAATCGGTAACTCAAAACCGCCGACGACGAGGTCTCCAACCGGCGATTGTCAGACACCACATCCAAAACGCGGCCGCTCGCGTCCATCCCACGCACCGCCTGCGCCTTCAAAATCGCCTTCGGAATCACCGTCCGACCAACCTTCGAAACGCGCACCTCAGGAACCACACGGAACTGCACCACGTCCTTCAAATCGATTTGTGTTACCGAAGCCGGCGCCACGTCAGTCGTCCGGAACGTAACCTGTCCATTCACCTCCACCTGATCGGCACTCTCCGTCCGAACGTTAAATCCGGCGGACACCACGTTGCTAAGCTCCAGCCCGTTCCGGTGACCCTCAAAAATCACGTTTCCAAAGCGCGTAACCGCCGCCGACTGACGTGCGAACGGAGCAAGAGCACCAGCCGCACTCACCTCGCCCGGATTCAAAGAAACCATCCGGCCAGCGGCCCCAAGGACCGGCGTCCCATCAAACAAACCTGCGCCCGTCAAAATCACCCGCTGACGGAACTGATAGTTCCCCAAATCAATCGACGCGTTCTCCTCGACCGTGATCTTCGGAGTCCCAACCAATTCCGCCCCCGAAGCAAGGACGACGCGTCCCTCGTTCACCACCGTTTCACCCGTGTAAGAACTCACTCCCGTCAAAGTCAGCTGACCAGCGCCGTTCTTCACCAACGCCGAACCGTCCACCGAGCCATCAACCAGCGAGGCCAGAGACAGCGCGCTCTCCATCGTCAACGTACGACGCCCATTCAGGGCTGTGCTTTCCGTGAACGTCATCGAGGCTCCACCAACCGCACCAAAGGTGACATCCGATTTCAAATTCACCGCATTGGCCATGGTCAACGCGCCCGCACCCGATTTCACACGCAATCCCGATCCGTCAATCGTCAGCGTACCCGTCCCCAACGCAGCGTCCTTCGAGATCACCAACGTACCCTCACGAAGCGTCACCCCACCGGTGAACCGTCCATTACCTGCCAACTCCATCGTTCCTGCACCCCGCTTCACCAGCGCACCCGCCGGCGCTCCCGCCAAGTCGTCCAAATCAACACTCAAACTCAACCCCGCATAATCCCCGCCCGCCACATGGAAGGTGCGAACGCCGCTCAATCGCACCACGCCCGCATTTGAACCGGAACCCTCGCTCACCAACCGCGCTGAAACCCCGCTGCCAGTCAACGGACTCACCACAACATCATTTGATAACTCAAGCACTCCGGGGACGCCATTCGACGCCTCCAACCGCAGGAGCGGAGACGCATTCGCGATCAACTCCAAACCCGACGGAGAACTGGTGCCCGCCTCAATCTCGAGCACACCGCCCGCCTTCACCGTATTCAATCCGCCCGAAACCACCCAGTGATGATCAATGATTCGGCCGCCCGCATCGATCGTGTTGGTCCCGCCCAACCACTCCATCGTGCTGCCAACGCCCTTCAGCGTGTTCGCTCCCGTGCGCAACACACCCGCCACATTGCGCAAACTCAAAACTTTCTCCACGCGGCCTGTCACAGAATCATCGAAAGCAAGCCCACCAGAGGAAATCACAACCTGCGCTGACTCGGAGATTTGCTCGCTCTCACGAATCTTCACCACGCCACCGTTAATCTCCAGCTTACTCAAGTTCGCCAACGCCGGACGCCCCACCGCCGACAACACCAACTCGCCGCCCGTAATCTCGACCTTCCCCTGCGATTTGCCGCCAGTGCCCACCGTCAAATCCACGGAACCCGTTAACTCAACCGTCCCCAACCCAGACTTCACAACGTCCGCCGTCCCGCGAATGTCGTTACCAACGACAAGTTTGGCGGCTTCCGAGTTCAGCACAAACCGCAGACTCGCGTCGTCCAAACTCACCGAACCCAACCCGAGCGTCCCCACCGACTCCACCACCCCGCCCACCGAACGGTCCGTAATCTCCAGAGTCCCACCCTTCACCACCGTCTCACCCGCAAACGTATTCGCACCGCTGAGGGTCAAAACCGCGTTCGTCAAATCTGCCTTAATCCCGCCCGCCCCAGAAATCACGTTGTCAATCGTCATGCTCTGCGAACGGGTGATCTGAAGCGCAGGCCCCGCAACTCCAATCTTCACCTCACCAGAAGCCTGACCCAACATCCGCGCCGAGCCCGTCGAGGAATCCGCCACCAACACGGATCCCGAAGAAATCACCGTGTCGCCCAAGTAAGTCCCCTCACCCGCCAACTTCAACTGACCATCACCCTTCTTTACCAACGATCCAGTCCCCGTCACGCGCCCGGCAAACTCCAACGTCGCGCCGTTCTGAATGTCGAGGCTGCTCGCCGTTCCCGAACCCATCAACTCAATCGCCCGTTTCGGACTAAGCACCAGGTTCGTCCCCGTCGGAATCTTCAACGTCGCGTTCGAAAGCAAAATCTTGGTCTCGCCTTCCTCCGCAACCGTTCCCAACTCGCGGTCATCCGTGAGCGTCACCACCGTCCCGCCAGTGATCGCGGCGCCACCCTCCAACCGATTGTTCGTCGATAGCCGCACGCTTCCGCCGCCCGCCAACTCAATGCGGCCCTTCCCAAAAATCTCATTCCCCAAATACACGTCATCCGAACGGTTAATCGAAAGCACCGCATTCTCAGCAATGAAAATACTGCCAGGACCCACCATCCCAACCGACCCCCCAAGACCAATCTCAAGAATCCCCGACTGGATGTTGGTCATCCCGCGATAGTCCATGTTCTGACCAAAAACCGTCTTTCCAGCGCCCGTCTTCAAGACGTCGACATTCCCTCGAAGCACCACGTCCACCAACCCGCTCTCCATCGTGTAGGAAGACGCGGTCATCGAAGAACGAAGACCACCCGTCATCGACCCCGAGCGCATCCGGAAATCGCCAACGGTTTGCGCCGTTCCATTCAAATCCAACGTTCCACCCGCAACCACCACCGGTTGCGTCGTCCCCAAAACGCCCCGCTCTCCCATCACGAACTCGCCGCCCTCAACCCGTAATCCGCCCGACAGAGCGTTCGTTCCCTGCATCGTCAAACGTCCAGCACCCTCCTTCACCAAAACACCCTCCCCAACCACTCCTACCGCAAACTCGACCGCCTGCGCGTTCGTATCGATGCGCGCCTCCACCCCTCCAGTCAGGCTCTTGATCTGACCCGAAACATCCTTCGTAACCCCCGATCCATACACCAACCGTCCACCCGCAAACTCCAAACGACCAGCACCCAACCCCGCGTTTGACGCCAAAACCACAGATCCCCCCTCCATCCGAACCGTCTTCGTCGAGTCCATCGTGGTCACTCCACCCAAACTCAACTGACCCCCGACAACCCGCACATCAGAACCCAAGCGCGTCTCTCCAAACACCCCAACATCCCCGCCATCCACCCGAACAGCCCCTCCGAAGACCGTGCGCCCCGCGAAGGTCGCAGCACCCTTGAACTCACTGACTCCCGCCACGTTCAGCTCCCCAGAAACCGTCAAACCCGCCCCAGAGACAACCTCAACACGGCCCAAACTCGAACGCCCGTCCAAACTCAACCGACCGCCGTTCACCGCCAACCCATCCGTCAACGTCAACGCTCCACCCACCGTCACCACACCCGCACCCGCCTTGACCAACCGCGCTCCCGCGACGTCCGCCGCCACACTCAACGCCGCCCCCTCAACAACGCTCACCGACCGACTCGGCCCTTCCAATGCCACCAGCGGACGCACCACACCGGAGCCCGAGACCGCAATGGCCGCCGATCCCGTACCCGTCACCGAAACGTCATTCGCCACACGCACGGAAGCCGCGCGCGCACCATCAATGCCCAACGTCAGGAGCGGCGATCCGGTGCTATTCGCCACCAACTCCAGACCCGTCTCGCCCGCGCGCGCCTGCTCAACGATCAACGCGCCACCGGCCTGAATGAGATTTTCACCCCCGGAAATCACCAAATGATGGTCACTCAAAGCTCCGCCATCACCCACCACCGTACGTCCGCCCGCCAAACGCATCGTACTCCCGGTTCCGCGCAACAGGTTCGCACCCGTTTCCAGCACGCCCCCCGCATTCAAGAACGTGCGCACCGTCTCAACTTCACCCGTCAAACCAGCCGCAAACCGGAACACCCCGCCGCGTAACGAAACAGCAGCCGCATCCGAAATCTGCTCGCCACGCCCCAACTCCAAAACACCACCATCCACACCCACCACCGCGGACGAAATCGTTTGCCCCGCACCCTCCAAGCGCAACGTCCCGCCATTAACCTGAACCGCACCGCTAAACGTGTTCAAACCCGTCAACCGAACCGTGCCCTCGCTCTCTTTCGTCAGCCCGCCCACTCCCGCCAACACGCTCGTCGCTAAACCAGACCGCACCACATATCCCCCGCTCACCAACGTCCCGCCACTCAACGTTCCATCCTCCAAAGTCACCGTTCCTAATGCCTGACGGGTTACGCCCAACACCAACTCCCCACCACGAACCGTCAACGCCGAGCCCAACGCCAGCGCGTTATCAACCCCCATCACCAATCGGCCCGCCTCCACAAACGTCCCGCCAACATAGGTGTTCGCACGACCCAACACCGCTTCACCGCCACCACGCTTCGTCAAACTTGCCCCACCCGCCAAAACTGAATCCACCAATCCCGACTCCAACGCGTAACTCGTCCCCGTCAACTCACCCCCGCGAATCACCCCGCCCGTCAAAGTAACCGCCCCCACAGACTGACGCGTCACGCCCAGCGCCAACTCACCCCCGCGCACCGTCACCGCCGTAACCGCCGACAGCGCCCCGTCACCCGCCAGAACCAAACGCCCCGCCTCCACCACCGTCGCACCCGCATACGTGTTTAAACCGGACAGCACCGCTTCCCCGTCCGTCGTCTTCGTCAACGATCCCGCGCCAGCCAGAACCGAGGAAACTGTTCCACGCTCCAACATCACCGAACGCGCTGTCAGAACCCCTCCCGAAACCAACCCGCCCTCAAGCCTCAAGGAATCCACGGTCTGACGCGTCACGCCCAGCGCCAACTCAGCGCCCGCGCTCACTGAAACCCCCGTCGCGGCTGAAAGCGCACGATCCACCCCCAAACGCAACACGCCAGCTTCCACGAGAGTCGCGCCCGAGTAGGTGTTCACACTGTTTAACACAACCTCACCCGCCGTCGTCTTCACCAACGACCCCGTTCCGCCAAACACCGTGGACACCGAGCCGCTCTCTAACTCGTAAGCATTCGCCAACAAACTTCCATTCACCAACTCGCCACCGCGCAAACGAACACGACCCACCATCTCAACCGTGCCACTCAAATCCAGCACCCCACCCTCCATCGTCACCCGTACACCGTCACCAATCCGATCCGCTGAAGCCAACCGCAACGTGCCACCAGAAACCGTCAACCCACCGGAAACCTCAATCCGGCCGGATAGCGTCACCACTCCAGAACCCGTCTTCGCCACCGTCCCAGCCCCGAACAGCACTGTATCCAACTCGCCCGCCAACAAACTCGTCGTCGCCGCCTCCAAACGCCCGCCACGCACAACCCCACCTTCCAAACTTAAAGCCAACACCGACTGCGCCGTCGCGCCCAAGCTCAACTCACCCCCTCGCACCACCACCCGAGAAGCCCCAGAAATCGCCCCATCCACCGCCAAGCTCAAAACACCCGCTTCAAGCAAAGTATCACCGCGATACGTGTTGCGGCCACTCAACGTCACAACCCCACCCGTCGTCTTGGTCAACCCAGCCGCCCCTGCCAACACGCTCGAAATCTCACCGGCCGTCGTCCGGTACTCAGTACCCGTCAACACCCCGCCAGACACCAACCCGCCATTCACCGTCACCACGCCCACCGACTGCCCCGTCGCTCCCAACGCCAACTCGCCCCCGTTCACCGTGACCGCGCCAACCCCCGTCAACGCGTCGCTCACTCCCAACACCAAGCGCCCTGCCTCCACCACCGTCCCGCCCACATACGTGTTCGCACCCGTCAAACGCGCTTCGCCCACACCCGTTTTCACCAACCCCGCCCCTCCCGCCAACACACTCGAAATCTCACCCCCCGTCACTCGGTACTCCGATCCCGTCAATACCCCGCCAGACACCAACCCACTATTCACCGTCATTACGCCCACCGACTGCGCCGTCGCTCCCAATGCCAACTCGCCTCCGTTCACCGTCACCGCGCCAACCCCCGCCAACGCACCGCTCACTCCCAACACCAAACGCCCTGCCTCCACCACCGTCCCGCCCAGATACGTGTTCGCACCCGTCAAACGCGCCTCACCCAAACCCGTCTTCACTAAAGCCGCTCCTCCCGCCAACACGCTCGAAATCTCACCCCCCGTCACTCGGTACTCACTGCCCGTCAATGCCCCGCCAGACACCAACCCGCCGTTCACCGTCACAGCTCCCACCGACTGCGCCGTCGCGCCCAACGCCAACTCGCCACCGTTCACCGTCACCACTCCCGCACCCGTCAAAGCACCGCTCACTCCCAATACCAAGCGCCCTGCCTCCACCACCGTCCCGCCCGCATACGTGTTCGCCCCCGTCAAACGCGCTTCGCCCGCACCCGTCTTCACCAAACCCGCCCCTCCCGCCAACACACTCGAAATCTCACCCCCCGTCACTCGGTACTCCGATCCCGTCAATACCCCGCCAGACACCAACCCGCCATTCACCGTCACCGCCCCCACCGACTGCGCCGTCACGCCCAACGCCAACTCGCCACCATTCACCGTCACTACTCCCGCACCCGTCAAAGCACCGCTTACTCCCAATACCAAACGCCCAGCCTCCACCACCGTCCCGCCAACATACGTGTTCGCACCCGTCAAACGCGCTTCGCCCGCACCCGTCTTCACCAACCCCGCCCCTCCTGCCAACACACTCGCAATCTCACCCCCCGTCACCCGGTACTCAGAACCCGTCAATACCCCGCCAGACACCAACCCGCCATTCACCGTCACCACACCCACCGACTGCGCCGTCACGCCCAACGCCAACTCGCCACCGTTCACCGTCACCGCCCCAGCACCAGACAACGCACTGCTCACCCCCAACACCAACCGCCCAGCCTCCACCACTGTCCCGCCCACATACGTGTTCAAACGACTCAACGTCACTTCACCCGCACTCGACTTCGTTAAAGTACCTGAGCCACCGAGAATCGATGAGACCAAGCCCGACTCCACATCAAATCGGGCAGCCTCCAGCACGCCCGTCGTCGAAGTCACCACCCCCGACTCCAAAACCAATCGCTCAATCTTCTCCGCATTCACGCCCAAATCCAACGTCCCGCCCTTCACAAAAACCGTCAACCGATCGCCCAAACGATCCGCCGCACCCAAAACAATCGACCCGCCATTGATGTCCAAACTGCCCCCCGCCAAATCCTCCACATCAATCCGTCCCAACAACGTCAAGGTTCCCTCGCCGTTCTTATAACCACTCCCGAAAAACGCCGAGTTGATCGTCCCACTGTTGATCAGATACGTCCCCGCATTCACACGACCACCACTCAACGTCCCTCCGTTCAACACAAATGCCGCCACCGTCTGCGTCGTATTCCCCAAGGCCAACTCGCCCCCCGTATTCACAAACACGGACGTGTCGACCGACAACGCCCCGTCCAAGGTCACCGCAAGCAAGCCACCATTGATCACCGTATCGCCCGAGTACGTGTTCAAACCCGAGAGCGTCAGCGTCCCAGGCGTCGTCTTCGTCAAACCTCCCAAACCACCCAACACCGTCGTCACCGTCCCTGCGCGCATCGCGTAACTCGTTCCCGTCAGCGATCCGCCCGACATCAACCCGCCATTCATCACCACCGCGCCCGACGCCTGAACCGTCGTCCCCAACGCCAACTCCCCACCATTCACCGTCAACGCCGTCGTCCCAGGCAACGCACCGCTCGCCCCCAACACCAATCGGCCAGCCTCAACCACCGTCGCTCCACCGTACGTGTTCGCACTCGCCAACGTCACCTCCGCGTCCGTCGTCTTCGTCAACCCGCCCGAACCACCCAGCACGCTCGTCACCACACCCTTCTTCAACGCATACCCCGTCGACAACAACGTCCCACCACTCAGCAGCCCGTCATTCAACACCAAACCGCCCACCGTCTGCGTTGTCACGCCCAGCACCAACTCCGCCCCGCCATTCACCGTCAACCCGGTCCCCGCTGACAACGCTCCACTCACCCCTGCCACCAAACGCCCGCCCTCCAACACCGTCGCTCCACCGTAACTGTTCACGCTCCCCAACGTCACTTCCTCGTCCGTCGTCTTCGTCAACCCGCCCGAACCACCCAGCACGCTCGTCACCACACCCTTCTTCAACGCGTACCCCGTCGACAACAACGTCCCGCCATTCAGTAACCCATCATTCAACACCACTCCTCCCACCGTCTGCGTCGTCACGCCCAACGCCAACTCCGCACCACCATTCACCGTCAACCCGGTCCCCGCTGACAACGCCCCACTCACCCCCGTCACCAAACGCCCGCCCTCTAACACCGTCACCCCTCCGTAGCTGTTCACACTCCCCAACGTCACCTCCGCGTCCGTCGTCTTCGTCAACCCGCCCGCACCACCCAGCACGCTCGTCACCACACCCTTCTTCAACGCGTACCCCGTCGACAACAACGTCCCACCACTCAGTAACCCATCATTCAACACCACTCCTCCCACCGTCTGCGTCGTCACGCCCAACGCCAACTCCGCCCCGCCATTCACCGTCAACCCAGTCCCCGCCGACAACGCCCCACTCACCCCTGCCACCAAACGTCCACCCTCCAACACCGTTGCGCCCCCATACGTATTCGCGCGGGCCAACGTCACCTCACCCGAACCCGACTTCGTCAGTGACGCGCCCCCCGCCAACACCGCATCAAACAGCCCATCCTTCAAAACCACCGTCCCCGTACTCACCATCAACGTGCCGCCCATGACCGTTCCGCGCTCCAACCCAAACGAACCCACCTGCTGCGTGTAACCCGCCAAATCAAAAATACCGCCGTCCACCGTCAACGCCGTCGCCACCGGTAACGCATTCAAAACCCCTAAACGCAGCGTCCCCGCCTCAACCCGCGTGATACCCGTGTAAGTCCCACCCGCATTCAAGACCACCAACCCGCCATCCTCAGAACCGTCGGACACCTTCACCAAACCTCCCTGACCGCCACTCAACGCTCCAGAAATCACTCCGCTCTCCAACTCGTAAATGAAGGCCGTCAACGTGCCAGGATTGTTGCCCGTCACAATGTTCGCAGAACGCATCCGCAAGCGGCCAACCGTCTCGGAGAAGTTCCCCATGTCGAACGTTCCCCCGTTGATGTAAAGCCGCGCCTCGTCACTCAATCGCTCCGACGCCCCAAGCTTCAACGTCCCCTCCAACACATTCACATCCCCGGTCGAGCGAATCTCGCCATTCAACAAAACCAAGCCCGGCGAAACCTTATTCGCGGAAGCCGTCCCAACCAGATCCGCCAAAATCGTTCCGCTATTCAACGTGTATGACGTCGCCCTCAATGCGCCATTCAGGAGGGTGCCGCCACTCAACGTGAACGCACCCACCGTCATATCCGCCCCACCCAAATCCAACGCACCCGTCCCAGACACCGTCACCACTCCCGTCGCCGGCAATAACCCACCCGCTCCCATCAGCAACGTGCCACCACTTACCAACGTACCGCCCGAATAAACGTTCGCCCCCGTCAACGTCACCACCCCAGCCCCGCTCTTCGTCAAAACTCCGGCCCCAGCCAACACCGACGAAACCGATCCCGATTGTAACCCGAACGCCAACGCACTCAATCGACCGCCCGTCATCACCCCGCCCGTCATCACCAACCCCGGCACCATCTGCTCCGTACCCGTCAAAACCAACTCCCCACCATTCACCGTCACCGCCGTCGACCCAGACAACGCACTGCTCACTCCCAACACCAAACGACCCGCATTCACCACCGTCGCTCCCGTGTACGTGTTCATCCCGCTCAACACCACCTCGTCTCCCGTCGTCTTCGTCAACCCAGCCGTCCCCGCCAACACTGACGAAACCAAGCCCTTCTTCACCAAATAATCCGTCCCCGTCAGCGACCCACCCGAAATCGTCCCGTCATTCAATACCACCGCGCCCACCGCCTGCGCCGTCGTCCCCAACGCCAACTCCCCACCATTCACCGTCACCGCCGTCGAACCCGACAACGCACTGCTCACACCCAACACCAAACGACCCGCATTCAACACCGTCGCCCCCGTGTACGTGTTCATCCCGCTCAACACCACTTCGTCGCCCGTCGTCTT
>JBIIXW010000185.1:0-5111 GCA_044347165.1 Chthoniobacteraceae bacterium | reverse complement strand
CGCGATGGCCTCGCATTTGCCAGAAAAGCAACAGAAGCTGGCGCTTCGGTTGGGCATTTTTGGAGCTTACTTTTTTCGAGGGGTAGCGTTGCTTGCCGCGAGTTGGATCATTTCGAACGAATGGATCAAGTGGATCGGAGCGGCGTACTTGGTTTATCTGATGGCAGCGCACTTTGCGGCGAAGGGGGAGGCGGACAAAGACGATGACGGGGACGGCGTGCCGGATCGATTGCAGGTGGGTTTTTTGGCGACGGTGATGAAAATCGAGTTCATGGATTTGTCGCTTTCGGTGGATAACGTCATCGCCGCGGTGGCGTTGAGCGACAAGTTGTGGGTGGTTTGCACGGGGGTCTTTATCGGGATTCTCGCGTTACGTTTTCTGGCGGGAGTCTGTATTGGGTTGCTCAAGAAGTTTCCGGTTCTGGAACACACGGCCTTTCTGTTGGTTGGGTTTGTCGGGTTTTTGTTGATTGGGGAAATGCTTGGCCACTTCCACGTCAGCGCGTTTCAGAAGTTTGTTGGGGTGATGTCGGTGGTTTTTCTGACGATCATGTACGAGCGCATCGGATTGGTTTCGACGTTGTTGAAACCGGTCGTCGTTGGGGGGATGGGTTTCTGCCGTTTGGTGAACGGCGTGGTGATGGCCCCGTTTCGGCTTTTCAAGAAGTAGCCAGTCTCGCGGTTGAGAAAATCGGGCGGGCCTGACTGCGTTTGCCCCCAGAATGCCGCTCATTCCGGAATGCCCTCGTTGAAGAGGGCTCTCGACGTTCACTGGTGAAAGCCGAGTTCTTTCAGCCACGCGAGCGCGCCGGTCTGCCATGCCTCCCAGTTGGGGCCTTTGTATCCGTTGAGGCCGTGTCCGCCGGAGGGCAACTCGAGGAGGCGGGAGGAGGCTCCGGCGGCTTGCATGGCGCGGTGGTAATCGGTGCTGTGTTTGAGGGGGACGACTTTGTCGTCGATGGCGTGTGCGAGGTAGGCGGGAGGCGTGTCTTTGGTGACTTGGGTTTCGTTGGAGAACCGCTGGATCTCTGCGGCGGTGGGAGATTCACCGAGGAGGTTTCGTTTTGAGCCGCCGTGGGTTCCTTCGCCCATGGTGACGACGGGGTAGATGAGGATTTGAAAATCTGGGCGTGAGGAAACGCGTTGAATCGGGTCCGTTGCGGAGGGGTTTTCCGAGGTGTAGTGGGTTGCGGCGGTGGAGGCCAAGTGTCCGCCTGCGGAGAAGCCGATGATGCCAATCCGTTTGGGGTTGATTTTCCAGCTAGCAGCTTGGATACGAACGGTTTGGATCGCGCGTTGCGCGTCGGCGAGGGGGACGAACGAGTTTCCTTTGGGGAGGCGGTATTCGAGAACGATGCCGGTGATGCCTTGTTGGTTGAGCCATTTGGCGATGCCGTGGCCTTCGGGTCCAGTGACGAGGCCGCCATATCCGCCTCCGGGGCAGATGACGACGGCGGTGCCGTTCGGCTTTTCGGGGTGATGGACGGTGAGAGAGGGATTTCCTGGGACTGGCGTTCCCGTGCCGGAGGGTGGTTCTCCCGGCCAGAGCGGCTGTTTGGCGGGTACGGTGGAATCTGCCGCAACGAGGGCGAGGGGAAGGATTGGGAGGAGGGAGAGGAAGGTGCGGGTTTTCATGACTGGTGAGTTTCGCATTGGGCTGAAGCAGGATGCAGACTCTTTTGCGATTCGTTTGAGGCGAGGATTTTGTGGTGGGGTGGATGTGTACTGAATGGAGGTTTGCTATCCGTGGCGCTGGGGATAGTCAGCAGGGATGAATCGGAAACTTTTGTGTGTGGTTGGGTGTTTTGGAGCGTTGGGATTTGGGTGGGGCGCGCGGGGCGACTTTTCGTTGGATTTTGAATCGGGCGCGGTTTGGAACTCGAAGGCAGACGTTCAGATTCCGAGCGGTACGGGGACTCGCTTTTCGCTTTCGAAAGAGTTGGGCGCTGACAATCCCACGGAGTTTTTACGGGCGCGGGCGACATGGCATCTTTCGCCGAAGCACGAGGTGTCGTTGTTGTACGCGCCGTTGGAAATGGGGTTTGGCGGTCGGTTCGACCGGTCGGTTCGCTTTGCGGGATCAACGTTTGCACCGGGGGTGGATACGGAGGGGAGTTACCGGTTTGATTCGTACCGGTTGACGTATCGCTACAACTTCATTTCGGAGGAGCGGTTGGTTGCTGGGATTGGTCTGACGGCGAAGGTACGGGACGCGGAGGTGCGTTTGGTTCAGGGTGGAACGCGGGCGAGCGATGCAAACCGAGGCTTTGTTCCCCTGCTGAACTACCGAGTCCAGTGGAAGTTTTCGGATGCGTTTAGCCTTCTCACGGAGGGGGATGCGTTGGGTGCGCCCCAAGGGTACGCGATTGATGCTGCGGCCTCGTTGCAGTGGCATGTCACGGACCGCATGACTTTCCGATTGGGGTACAGGCTATTGGACGGCGGAGCCGACAATGACACGGTGTACACGTTCAGCCGGTTCCATTATTCGACGGCGGGAGTGACGTTCCGTTTTTAAGGGGCGCCGGTTGCGCATTGGAGGATGGGCGGGGCGACTCGCCGGACCGACTCCTTTTCGAGGGAGCGGTTGGCGGCTGAGATTGGGGTGGGGTTATCGGTAGCGGTCGAGGTTGGCGGACATGGCGTGGAGCCGGTTGTCGAAGGTGAAGCCGAGTTCGGCCCAGTCTTTTTGCATTTGTTCGAGGCCGCGCTTGACGAGGAGGAGGTCGGCTCCGTGGCAGAGGAAACGTGCGCCTTTGGATTGGAGCATCCGGCAGTGCTCTGGGTTGAAGGTCACGGTTCCCCACTCGATGCCGGCTGCCTTTGCAGCGGCGGCAACGCGATCAATCGCGTTGAGGACGAGGGGGTGTTCGAACTGGCAGGGGACGCCCGCGAGGATGCTGAAGTCGCCGGGACCGAGCATGAGGACATCCACGCCGGGGACTTTGGCGATGGCCTCGGCGTTTTCGAGCGCTTTGGGGGATTCGATTTGGATGATGATGACGGTGTTGTCGTTGGCGTGCTTGAGATATTCCGGCACGGGCATGGTGCAGTAAGGATTGTCGGGGTTGCCGGCATCGACACCCCGTTCACCGAGGGGCGCGAACTTGCTCCAGCGCACGACTTCGGCGGCTTCCTCTGCGGATTCGCAGCGAGGGTACATGATGGCTTGGGCGCCGGCTTCGAGGAGGCGGCCCATGCGCATGAACTCGCCTTTTGCGGGGCGGGCGATGATGTCGGACGCTCCGATTCGGGCTGCGCGCATCAGGTTGGAAGCGGTTTCCACGCTGTAACCATGGTGCTCAAGGTCCATCCAGATGGCGTCAAACCCCATGAGGCTGGTGAGTTCGAACACGGAGGGGTCGGTGAAATGCAGGGTGGTGGCGAGGATGGGTTCGCCACGGCGAAACTTGGATTTGATGACGCTATTACGCATGGGAGGGGAGGAGATGTGGGGGCTTTGGGTGTTTTTGTTGGCAGCTGCTTGTGTGCTGCCGTGCTCTGACGACGAGGCTACTCAGGGGAGCCGAGGTGTTTCAACTGGCGGGTGAGAATCGCGACGGGCCAATCCACTTGCTTGAAAGCGAAAGGTGGTTCCTCGCGGATGCTTGTTTAACGTCCGGTTCGATACAGCTGGTTAGGGTTTTTCCAGCAGAGATAACCGCGCGACAGCTCGCTTTTAGGGCCCTATTTCTTTTTGCCAGGCACGCCACCGGGGAGGCGGCGTTTATCTTGGTCGGGGAGCGGGCCGGCGAGGGGCGGAGTTTCGAAAAACTTGCCATCTTCAATCATGCGCGGGTCACCGGTTTCGCGGAGAATCGTGAACAGGCGGTCGGTCATCTCCTTCAACGTGGGTGCGTAGCTGGCGTCGTCTGCGACGTTCCTCATTTCATCGGGATCAGCGCGGAGGTCATACAGCTCAAACTTCGGCCGTTGTCCGTAAAACTTGTCGAACAAGGCGGCCCACTCGGGGGATTTTCGCGCGCCAATAAACCACGCTTTCGTGGGGCCTGCGTCATCATCGGCGATGGTAAGGAACGTGGTTTTGGAGAGGTCCGCAAACGACGGTTCGGTTGCTTCGTCGAGGCGGTAATGGTTGCCGAGCGGCCAGCGGTCGGGTCGGAAGTTCACGATCAGGAGGTGGTTCAGCGTGCGGAGGGCTCGTTGCGGGTAAGGTGAATAATCCGGGCGCGCAACTTCAACGTGGCGTTCTCGACCGGCGACTACCCACGTGCGGGTTGCGTCAACAAGTCCCTGCTGATTGGAGTGGAGCACGTTCCAGAGGGAGCGGCCGGTCATGGTGGGTGGCGGTTTGACGCCGCCTGCCTCGAGGAAGGTGGGGGCGAGGTCGGGCAAGCTCACGAGATCGTCCACCACGCGTCCGCCTTGGACGCCAGCCCCCGCGATGATGAGGGAGACGCCGGTTCCAAATCCGTAGAGGTTGCATTTTCCGTGAGGAAATCCGGGGGCGCCGTGGTCGCCGCTGACTGCGATGAGGGTGTTCTCGCGTTCGCCCGAGCGGTCTAACTCTTCGAGCAGAGCGCCGAGGGCCGCGTCGAGGGCTTGGACTTCTCCGAAGTAGTCAGCGAGGTCTTCGCGAACGATCGGGACGTCTGGCAGGAAGGCGGGCAGACGGCCTTGGAGGGAGTCGGGGTCGAGGTTCCAGAGTTTTTTGCCGCTTCCGCGAACCCACGAACGGTGCGTGTTGGTCGGTCCAAACCAGTAGGCAAACGGTTTGTCCTTGGGTTTGGCAGCGAGCATTTCCTGAAAGTTTTCCCGCACGCCGGCGAGGATTTTCTCTCGGGCGGCTTCGAACGTGGCGCCTTTATCGACAAGTGCGGTCGCGTTTTCGGAGAAGTTGTTGATGGCGCCGCCGGATTTTTCAAATGCGTGCAGTCGCTTGCCGTAAGGGGCGTCTGCTGGTGAACCCGGACTCCAGACTTTGAACGACTTTCCAAGGTGGTAGCCGGCGTCCTTGAGGAGCAGGGGGTAGGTGGGGATGGATTCGTCCCAGACGGCGCCTTGCAGGATGGCTCCGCGGCCGGTGCGCCAGAAGTGTTGTCCGGAGAGGAGCGAGCTGCGGCAGGGGGTGCAGGATGGGGCATTGACGT
>JBIIXW010000186.1:0-5111 GCA_044347165.1 Chthoniobacteraceae bacterium | reverse complement strand
TTGCGAAAGGCCGGGGCGCGTTCGAGCCATGTCGACGGGTTTTCCAGATCGCGCCGCGTGCGGGACTCGGCATCGGCCACCCGTGCAGCGAGGTACTGCTGGAGCGGTGAGTCCGGCGACGCGAGTGTCGAAGGCTGAGTCAGGGGCGGGGTTTGTCCATGGAGTACCGCGAGCGGTAGGGCGCAGAGGAGGAGCGGAAGCAGCGTTCGCAGGCGGGGGAGGTGCAGGCGCATGACCGGTTGATAGCGAACGGGGTGCCAACCCAGCGCGACGTGCGGGGGGGTGAAGTTCGAGGTAGCTTCTGCTCGGGAAACAGGACCCCTCGGGCGCGCTCCCCCTCGGGAGTGCGCCGCGGAACCAAGGGGCACGGGAAAGGCTACCGGCTCGTGCATGCAACGATTTTTTGTGACCCTCCTGCTCGCCCTCGCGACCGGGATCTTGGCGAACTCAACCGGTGAAGCAGCTCCGGCGGACGCCGCCAAACCCAACGTCATTTTTGTGCTCGTGGACGATCTCGGGTACGGGGAGTTGGGTTGTTTTGGACAAAAAATCATCCGCACACCGCATTTGGATCGCATGGCGGAGGAGGGCCGGAAAATGACGCGGTTTTATTCGGGAAACACGGTGTGCGCCCCGTCCCGAACGGTGCTGCTGACGGGCCTGCACAACGGGCATGCGACCATTCGCGGCAACCGCGACCCGTTGGCGGAGGGGGCAAGTTTGCGGGCGGACGAACCCACGGTGGCGAAGGTCCTGAAGGGGGCGGGTTACCGGACGGCGTGCATTGGAAAATGGGGCTTGGGGACGGAGAAGACGGAGGGGCATCCGGACCGGCAGGGGTTTGACGAGTTCTTCGGGTTTCTGACGCACAAACACGCGCACAACCACTTTCCGGACTTCCTCTGGCGCGGGCGCGAGCGGGTTCCGCTGAAGAATGTGGTGCGGTCGATGTCTGACCATCCGGACGATCCGATGGGGGTGCCGGTGAAGGCGGTGGAGTATGCGGACGACCTCTTTGCGGAGGAGGCGTTGCGGTTTGTGGAACGCAGCAAGGACGTGCCGTTTTTTCTCTACTATTCGATGACCATTCCGCATGCGAATAACGAGGCGACGAAGGTTTCGCAAAATGGGAACGAGGTGCCGGACGAGGGATCTTACCGGGACCGATCTTGGAATGCGCCGCAGCGCGGACACGCGGCGATGGTGGAGCGGATGGACGGTTACGTGGGGCGGTTACTGGCGCGATTGCGGGAGTTGGGGATCGCGGAACGCACGTTGGTGATTTTCAGTTCGGACAACGGGCATCACGTGGAGGGGGGTGAGGGGCCGGAGGACATTTTCGACAAGAACGGGCCGTTGCGCGGTTGGAAGCGCGATTTGACGGAGGGCGGGATTCGGGTGCCGACGATCGCGTGGTGGCCGGGACGTGTTGCGGCGGGGACCGAGTCGGCCCATGTGGCGCATTTTGCGGACTTCCTGCCGACGGCGGCGGAGTTGTCGGGGGTGCCGGTTCCGGCCGGGCGGGATGGGGTGAGTTTTGGACCTGACCTGCTGGGGAAGCCGGGGCAGGGGGTGCATCCGCATTTGTACTGGGAGTTTTATGAACGGGGGTTCAGCCAAGCGGTGTTGATGGACGGTCGGTGGAAGGCGATTCGGATGCGGCGGCCGGATGCGCCGGTGGAGGTGTACGATGTGGGGGAGGACATTGGGGAAGTGCGGGACTTGGCGGCGCATCGGGCGGATTTGGTGGCCCGTGCGGAGGGGCTGTTCCGTTCGGAGCATGTGGACTCGCCCCATTGGGTATTGCCCAAAGCGGGGAAATAGGGGTCTTCCCTTATTGAGGGGCAAGTCCTTGGCAGAGTGATATTCTGGAAGTGGAGGGCCTTTCTCTTGGGGGTGAGGCATCCCGCTCACGGGGTTGACGGGACGAATCTTGCTATCACCCCTCTCCCGTCTTTCCTCCGGTCCCGCGCTGCGGTGAAAATGGAGAAAATGTCATGAAACGTTTAAAAACATTTTTACTCAGGCACCTGTTGTTTTTTGTCTCGGTTCTGATCCCGACGACACTCTCGGTCGCGTATTTTGGCTTTTTGGCGAATGACGTTTACGTGAGTGAGTCGGCTTTTGTTGTTCGGGCGCCGAATCGCCAACAACAGAGTGGGTTTGGCTCGATCCTGTCCCAGCTCGGCGCGGGAGGTGGAGCGGGCTTTTCAGCAGCTACCGATGAATCGAGTTCGGTGAAAGACTTTATCGCTTCGCGGGACGCGCTTGCGTTGGTGGAGAAGGAAGTGGGTTTTCGTGCAATCTTCAGCTCACAACAGATTCACTGTCTTCAACGGTTCAACGGGCTGGGTTTGGGGGGGAGCTTTGAGGACTTGTTTGAATATTACTTAAAACAGGTATCGGTGACGGTTGTGCCGTCAGGCGTGAAGCTCACGGTGAAAGCGTTTGATGCGGAGACCAGCCAGCGGGTCAGCCAGCTCTTGTTGTCGGCGGCGGAAAGTTTTGTGAACGGGATGAATGAGCGCGCTCGGGCGGATCTGGTGGCGTTTTCGCGGAACGAAGTCGAGATCGCAGAGAAGAAGGTGAAGGACGCTGCTTTGGCGCTGACGAACTATCGGAACACCGAGAATGTGGTGGACCCGCAGAAGCAGGTGGCGACTCATTTCGCACAGTTGGCCAAGTTGCATGAGCAGGAGTTGGTCACCAAGGGGCAGTTGGCGCAGGTGTTGGAGTTCGCGCCGGACAGTCCGCAGGTGAAGTCGCTCAAGCTGACGCTGCAAACGCTGGAGCGTGAAATCAAAGCGGAAAAGGAGCGTGTGGCTGGGGGGGCGGGGTCTCTGGTGAGCAAGACGTCCGAGTACGAGCGGTTGTCTTTGGAAATGGATTTTGCCGACAAGCAACTGGCGGCGGCGATGGCCTCGCTGGAGTCCGCGCGGAGCCAGGCCCTGCGCCAGCAGCTGTATTTAATCACGGTGGCAAAGCCGTCGCTACCGGACGCGGCGGTTTTGCCTCGGCGTGCGCGGAGCGTGGTGACCACGGTGATTTTGGGTTTGGTGAGTTGGGGGATTCTCGCGCTGTTGCTGGCTGGGGTGCGCGAGCACCAGTACTAGACTCATTGTTTAATTGAGGTTTGCGTCAATGATTGAACTCTCCCATGTTTCAAAGCGGTACCCTGTCCACGGCGGGGATCGTTTGATTTTGGATGACATTAACCTGCGCATTGAGCGAGGGGAGAAGATTGGGATTTTGGGCCGGAACGGGAGTGGGAAGTCGACCCTGATTCGGCTGATCAGCGGTGCGGAGCGCCCCACCTCAGGAACCATCACTCGCACGATGAGCGTCTCGTGGCCGCTGGGTTTTTTTGGCGGTTTTCAGGGATCATTAACGGGATTAGATAACATTCGTTTTATTTGTCGGATTTATAACGCGCCGTTTGAAGACAAGGTTGCGTTTGTTGAGGAGTTCTCTGAGCTGGGGCGGTATCTTCGAGAGCCTCTGAAAAGCTATTCAATGGGAATGCGAGCGAGATTCGCATTTGCAGTATCGATGCTGATTGAGTTCGACTGCTTCCTGATTGATGAAGTGGTCGCGGTGGGAGATGACCGCTTCAAAGAGAGGTGTCGGGTGGAGCTTTTCGAGAGGAGACGTGATCGCTCGATGGTGATTGTGTCGCACGATGCAACGTTCATTCGCACGCATTGCAGTCAGGCAAAAGTGGTGCACGGCAGCAGAATGCACTCGTTCAGGACCATGGATGAGAGTTTTGCGTTCTACGAAGCGACCGCATCGGAGGTTCATTCGTAACATCGATCGCACATGGAGAAATCACCCCTTACCGCCGTGTATTTGGAGCCAGATTCCAGTAAACGAGTGAGCTCGTTCTTCGAATGTCTGCGGGTTCAGGTCCGTGTTATCACGGCACTCATGAAACGCGAGATGCTCACGAGATATGGTCGACACAACATCGGCTTTCTCTGGGTTTTCGGTGAACCGATGTTGTTCACGCTCGGTGTGACGGCCCTTTGGAACATCATTCCGCACCACCCAGAGGGGGGGATATCGGTGACGGCTTTCATTCTCACCGGGTATTCCACCATTCTCCTTTGGCGTAATATGCCTAACCGAGTGATTGGCGCCCTAGCACCGAACAGTAGTCTGATGTTCCACGCGCAGGTGAAGCTCATCGATGTCTATCTGTCCCGCCTCATTCTCGAAGCGGCAGGCGCAACGGGGTCTCTCTTCTTTCTAACCTTCGTGTTCGTGGGATTGGGATTGGTCGAACCACCTAAAGACTACCTGCTCGCACTGCTGGGGTGGTTCCTCCTTGGTTGGTATGCATTTTCCGTGTCACTTTTGTTCGGAGCCCTGAGTGAGCGTGTCGAAATCATTGAAAGAGTTTGGCATATATTCCAGTACTTAATGATTCCTCTGTCCGGCTCGTTTTTTTACGTAAATGCGCTTCCCACCGAGTTTCAAGCTCTTTTGCTTTGGAACCCAACGGTAAGCTGCGTTGAGATATTTAGGGCTGGTTTTTTCGGCGGAGAGTACAACTGGACATATGACGCTTCATACGTCGTGAAGGTGAGTCTGCTATTTGGATTGTTAGGATTGAATCAAACGAAGACTTTATCTGGGAGCATTCACCTGCAGTGAAAATGCTGACCCAAGGGACTGATGCCTGAGTCGATACTTACAAATAATCGCCATGCAAATGCTGCGTTTGAATGCAATACATTTTGAAGTTAAACGTAAATCAAACAATAAAAGAACCAGTGATGTTCAAAATGATGCGAGGCGCTTCCAAATCGGTCGCTGTCCGACCGCGAGTAATGTTTGCTAGAAGTGTAATGCGCCAGGTTTTTACATTTAGTCGCGTGGTTATCTCGGATTGCGGGGCAATTGCTCTCGAGTAGCTTCTAAAATCGGCAATGGTATGAAAGACAGTTCGAGCGAGAGCCTTGGTTTTTTTGATGCGGAGTGGTATTCTAATAGTTACAGGGACGTCGTTGATTCGGGTCTAACTCCCCTAGAACACTACCTCCGGGTTGGAAAGCATCTCGGCAGAGGTTTATGCGCCCAATCTAATAAACAGGAAGTCATAAAACGCC
>JBIIXW010000184.1:0-5118 GCA_044347165.1 Chthoniobacteraceae bacterium | reverse complement strand
CCCTTCGTTCGCATCCTACCCCCACCCGCCCTCCCCGACACCAAAAACGTCACCGGCACCAACTTCTGCGATCTCGCCTTCCGCCTCGACCCACGCACCGGACGCATCCTCATCCTCAGCGCCGAAGACAACCTCATCAAAGGCGCATCCGGTCAGGCCATCCAATGCCTCAACCTCCTCAACGGTTGGAACGAAACCGCAGGCCTCATGTAACCCCAAAGCCCCACCGCATCTCCTTTCGCCGCGCCTTCCCGCGTTGAGGCACATTTCTTGCAAACCCAAAGACCATGGGACACCACCGCTCAAACTTTTGCCCCGGACCCGTTTCGCGCCGATCCTTCTTGGAGTTCGGATCCCTGTCGATGCTCGGCCTCTCCCTCGCCGATGTCTTCCGCATCCAAGCCGCCGAATCGTCCACCGCAAAACCTCTCCTGAAAGCCGACACCTCCGTCATCTTTGTCTGGCTCCCCGGCGGTCCGCCGCACATGGAGATGTATGACATGAAACCCGATGCCCCAACCGAATACCGGGGCGTCTTCAAACCCATCCCCACCAACGTCTCCGGCATCGAAATCAGTGAACTCATGCCCCTGCAGGCGAAAATAGCCGACAAGTTTAATATCATCCGCTCGGTCCATCACGACTTCGCCGATCACGGCGGTGGGCACAAACGCTTCATGACCGGACGCGTTCCCGCCACCCCCACCGGCACCGTCAATGACGCCCCCTCCATCCCGTCCATCGTCAACCGCGTCCTGCGCGGCGAATCGCGAAATGGAATGCCTGTCAGCGTCCTTGGCGCCGATAGCGGACGCGCCGGAATCGACGTCTTTGCCGTCGGCTCCGCCTACCTCGGGTCCGGTGCCTCTCCGTTTATCGTCGGTGGCGATCCCAGCTCCCCAGAGTTCAAGGTAAACAATCTCGGCGTTAGCCGCGACATGGCCGCCCGCCTCGACGACCGAATGACCCTCCTGAAAGGAATGGACTCTATCCGCCGCGACCTCGACCGAGGCGGTCTCATGGGCGCGATGGACGAGTTCTCGCAACGAGCCATGGCCATGCTCACCAGCGAGCAAGTCCGAGAAGCTTTCGACCTCTCGAAAGAAGCGCCCTCCGTTCGGGAACGCTACGGGATGCACGCGTTCGGCCAACGCGGACTCATGGCGCGACGCCTCGTCGAGGCCGGATGCCGTTTTGTCACCATGGTCTGGGAACAACCCTACCCCTCCAAAGGCATCCCCAAAGACTGCTCCTACAACTGGGATAGCCACGCCGTCAACTGCCACATCTTCAACGATGCACGCTGGCGCATCCCGCCGTACGACCAAGCCGTGTCCGCTCTCATCGAAGACCTCCACCAACGCGGTCTCGACAAACGCACCCTCGTCATCGTGACCGGAGAGTTCGGACGGACCCCGAAAATCAACTCAGCCGTCGGCACCCAAACCAAAATCACCCAACCCGGCCGCGATCACTGGCCCCAAAGCATGTCCCTCATCATGGCCGGTGGCGGAATGCGAACCGGTCAAATCATCGGTGCAACCAATCGCCTCGGCGAATACCCCGTGGAACGACCGCTCACCCCAAACGATCTGTGGGCCACCGTCTATACCCACCTCGGCATCGACTACACCGAATCATTCCTCGATCACCAAGGCCGTCCCATGCCGATCCTCCCGTTCGGCGAACCCATCGACGAACTCCTCCCCGCCCGAGCTTGATGGGGCGGCTGCGCCTCGATCACACACCTTTCCCCAGACCGTTCAAAGGTTCTCAACGATCACTTCCGAGACGATAACGTCTGGGATTCATCGGCAACCCGCCGCCGATTCACCCGCTCGGCGCGCAGTTGTCCGCAACCCGCATCCACATCGATTCCCCGAAACTGACGAATCGTGCACGGAAACCCCCTCGCTCGAATCGCTTCTTTGAACGCCTCCGCCGAGGCCTGAGCCGACGACGAACCATCAAACCCACGCGTCGTATTCAACCGAATCAGATTCACATGCGCGTTCACTCCGTGAAGTAACTCGGTCAGGACTCGCGCCTGCTCCAACGAATCGTTGCGCCCCGCAATCAGAGTCCAGCCAATAAAAACCCGCTCCCCCGAGCGCTCACAATAATACTTCAGCGCCGCCATTAACTCCGCCAAAGGCCACCGCTGATTCACCGGCAACAATGCCGAGCGCTCCTCGTCCGTCGCCGCATGCAAACTCACGGCAAGCCCCTGAGGACGCCGCTCGTCCGTAAACCGCACAATCCCCGGGACCAACCCCACGGTACTCACACTCACGTGGGAAGGCCCAATCCCCCAACCTGGCGTGTGCGCCGCCACATCCAACGCCTGCATGACCGCATCGTAGTTCGCAAACGGTTCGCCCATTCCCATCAGAACCAAGTTCCTCAATCGGTCCCCCGTCGCACGCAACACCTGCTGAGCACGGAAAATCTGCATCAAAATCTCGCCACACGTGAGGTGACGAACAAATCCCATCTGCCCCGTCGCACAAAAAACGCACCCCATCGCGCATCCCGCCTGAGAACTCAAACACGCGGTAAAGCGCCCCGGAAAGCCCATCACCACCGTCTCAATCTCCTGACCATCGCGCATGCGAACCGCCAACTTCCGCGTGTTCCCATCCGAACTATCAATCCGCTCCACGCATTCCGCCTCCGTCATCCCCCACTCCACCCCCCACTTCGCAGCAAACCACCGTCGCAACGGCGGAGAAAAATCCTCCCTCAAATCCGGTCGCTCATCCAAATCATGATACAACGCCCGCCACAAAGCCCCCGCATGAATCGGATGCACACCGTCCGCACGCAAAGCGTCTTCCATCCCCGCATACGTCAAATCTAACAATGACCGGATACCCGTTCCCATCATCCCAGAATGCCGACGCCCCAACCCCAGTCAACCCCCACCCCGTCCTGCGAACATCCGCCCCAAAACTCCCGCAGGGCATTGTCAGAACGCGCGTCAACGCTGCAACCACGTCACAGCAGCCGACCTCGATGCACTCGCGTCCCCTCGGAAAAGCGAGAGACCCGACGCCGGACCGTACACTTTACCCGCAACCCCCTCCTCACGCTCACCCGTAATCCAGAGCTCGCCCGGCGCGTTTAATGCCATCAAGCCCGGCACATCCAAATACTTTGCTCCACCCGGTAGGAAACCCTCGTCCCGATAATCCGAAACCGCCCCAAATCGGAATCCTCCCGTCTCCACCGCACACCGCACCACCGCCGAACCCGTCAATGCTCGCGCTGCCAGCGCAACCGGACCGGCCGCCCCCCAACCCACCAAATCAACCCGCTTCGGCGAAGCATGCGTTCCCACCTTCCCCTCCCGAAGGAATCGAACCACCGACAACACGTCATGCACCCGCTGCGCAAATACCGCGTGATTGTACCCGTACGTGTACCCCGCAAACTCACGCGGATTCGCCACCACCCGGTTCATTCCTCCCCCACCACGACCCTGACGGAACAAATCCGCCCCCACCACCAACGTCCCTTCCCGCACAAGATTCCCCACCGATTCCGCCAACGCCCCGCTCGGCCCCGTCAATCCACCCAACCCGTTCCCATCCAACCAAACCACCGCGCGGCCGTTCCAGTTCTTCGGATACAGCCAGCGAACCGTCACCTCCTCCCCGTACGACCCATTGGCCAAAACCCCATCCATCTCAAAATAACTCCCTCGATCCTGCTTCTCCTTCAAATCCCACCTCACCTCACCCGCCCCCTCATAATCCCGTCCAATCACCGTCTTCAGCGCGGGCAACAACACCTCCCGGCGCCCCTCCTCTCGCAACACACCACGCACCAACTGCTTCGTCGCATCCTCATAAAACCAACGCAACAGCCGACGCTCAAACTCCGGCCCTCTCTCCTTCGGCTCCGGGTGAGCCGCATCCCAAACCGTTAACTGCTCCCTGGGCAACGGCTCACAATCGCGCTCAATCACGGGAACCGGCTGTCCTAATCGGAAATGCTTGTTAATGAACGTGTAAAAGGCCGACCGCGTCACGGCGTTGTAGTTGTGCTGGAAGTGCTCTCCCCGCAACAAAAACACGTCATCTTTCTTCCCGTACATTCCGTACAGCTCCTTCAAATCCGGAAACCCCTTGGTCGCCAGCTCTTTGGTCCAATCATTCGCCGTGTTCATCCCCTGAGGCCGAGGCGCAAAAAGTCCCGCAAACTCGATATTCCCCGTCCCAACACGCAACAAACTCGCGTTCTCACACGTGCACCCCCCCTGCATCGCAGTGCTCACCATCACCACCGGAAACGACAACTTGATCCGGTCATCAATCGCCGCCAAGAGCATCGTCTGCGTCCCTCCACCACTCGCCCCCGTAATCGCCGTCCGCTCCGGATCAACCTCCGGCAACGTCAGCAGAAAATCCAGACCTCGCACCGCATTCCATGTCTGCAAGCCCATCACGCTCTGCAAATGCGACTCCGCACGCGGACTGTACAATCCCCAGTTCTCCGGCGTGTTCATCTCCGGCCGCTGCTTCGCAAACCGGTGGATTATTTCAGGCGTGAACTGATTCGAATCCGAGTCGCTCAACATGTCCCACTGCCACACCACGCACCCCATCCGAGCCAACTGCACACACATCGATTGGAAAATACTCCGTCCACCCTGTTCAAACCGCTCAGCACCTATCGCAATCTCCTGCCTGACCTTCTCCGGCGGGTTCTCCGACAACCGAGCATCTTTCCAATGCCCGTGCGCAAACATGATCCCCGGAACCTTCCCCTTCACCTCCTTCGGTCGGTACAAGTTCCCCGTCACATAAAAACCTGGCGCACTCTCAAAATAAACCTTCTCAACCGTGTGATCCCCCCGATCCATGCGCCCATGAATCACCGCGTTCAGCGGACCTTTCTCAGGCATCGGCCACAACCCCTGCGAAACCAAAATCCGACGACGAACCTCCTCGCGCCTCGACTTCCAAACCTCAATCGTCTTCGGCGGA
The DNA here is from genome assembly GCA_044347165.1 of Chthoniobacteraceae bacterium. Lineage (GTDB taxonomy): Bacteria > Verrucomicrobiota > Verrucomicrobiia > Chthoniobacterales > Chthoniobacteraceae > JBEEPE01. Next base: position 127 of record JBIIXW010000184.1, on the reverse strand, counting down.
GTGAACGGAAAATACCCGTTTAAATCCTTCAACGTCCGCTCCCGAACATCCTCCGCCCCCAAAGGGACAGTCGCAAAACCAACAGAAAGCACCGCAGCACAACTCAGAAAACGCTTTTTCATGATTA
>JBIIXW010000183.1:0-5127 GCA_044347165.1 Chthoniobacteraceae bacterium | reverse complement strand
TGGAACTGACGCTTGTGCGAATGCGCCGGGGCGATGGGACTTTGGAGTAGAAAAAAAGGTTGCGGAAGTTGTGCGCCGGATTATCTTTCCGACCTCTGCAAATGCGGGTGTAGCTCAGTTGGTAGAGCACTTCCTTGCCAAGGAAGATGTCGCGCGTTCGAATCGCGTCACCCGCTCCACTTCTCCTATCGCTGAGCAGTGGATGACGTTTCTTCGGGACCCTGAGTGTTGATTTGCGACTGACCTGATTCACGGGTTGGGTTTTTGACGGAGCTGGGGCGGCGCGCTAACCGGTCATCATGAACGGGTGTAAAAAGCGGGATCTACCGGTGAAGCAGTGTCCTGTTTGTGAGCGTCCCTTTGCGTGGCGGAAAAAGTGGGAGCGCAATTGGGAGTCGGTGAAGTATTGCAGCGACCGGTGCCGGATGCGGCGAACGTGCACGAAAGGGGCGTGAGTGAATGTGGGACCTTGTTTGGTTGAAGAGGGATTTGAGGGTGAGGGATCACGAGCCTTTGGTTCGCGCATTGGACGCGTCCGGTGACTCGAAGGGTGGAGTGGTTTGTTTGTTTATTTATGAGCCGGAGTGGCTTGCTGCTGAGGAAACGGATGGGAGCCACGTTCGTTTTGTGAGCGAGTGTCTCGGGGAGCTGGGGGAGGAGTTGGCGCGGAGGGGAGGGCGATTGGTGACGCGGGTGGGGTCGGCTGTACTGGTGCTGGAGGAGATTCACCGGGAAGTGGGTTTTATTCGAATGTGGTCGCATGAGGAGACGGGCAGTGGGTGGACATACCGACGGGATATTGACGTTGGGAAATGGTGCCGCGAGCGAGGGGTGTCGTGGCGTGAGATTCCCCAGCATGGGGTGGTGCGGCGATTGCGTTCGCGGAATGGGTGGGCGGAGAAGTGGGAGCAGAGGATGCACGGACGACCGGCGGTGCCGCCGGAGGGAATGAGAGGGCTGTCATGGGTGCGGAGTGCGGGTGTTTTGCGCGAGAGGGATTTGGGGGTTGAAGTTTCGAAAAAGGATTGTCAGCGCGGTGGCGAGACGGAGGCGTGGCGGACGTTGGCGACGTTTTTGGCGGAGCGCGGGGTGGATTATCGCAAGGGGATGAGTAGTCCGCTTACGGGGGGAGATGCGTGTTCGCGGCTGAGTCCGTATTTGGCGTGGGGGTGTATTTCGATGCGGGAGGCTGTGTTGGCGACCGAGGCACGGGTGTTGACGTTGCGTGGGGATCGAGAGGCGGGCAGGGAGGTGGATGCGCGGTGGTTTGGGGCGTTGAAGTCGTTTGGTGCGAGGCTACGCTGGCACTGTCATTTCATGCAGAAGCTTGAGGATGAGCCGCGGTTGGAGTTTGAAAACTTGCACCGGGGCTATGACGGGTTGCGAGATGAGATGACAGCAAGCGAGGAGGGGCGAAACCGGTTGGCGCTTTGGCGTGAGGGGCGCACGGGTTATCCGATGGTGGATGCGTGCATGCGGAGTTGTTTGGCGACGGGCTGGTTGAACTTTCGGATGCGGGCGATGGTGGCCTCGTTTGCCGCCTATCACCTCTGGTTACACTGGCGGCCGACGGCGTTGTTTTTGGCGCGACATTTTTTGGATTTCGAGGCGGGCATTCATTTTCCGCAGTTCCAAATGCAAAGCGGGACGACGGGGATTAACACGCTTCGGATTTATTCTCCGGCGAAACAGATGCGGGATCAGGACCCTGACGGGGTTTTTGTTCGTCGCTGGGTTCCGGAGTTAGAGGGGGTCCCATTGGAGTATTTGGCGGAGCCGCATTTGATGACCGAGAGCGTGCAGCGGCGGAGCGGGTGTTGGATTGGGACGGATTATCCGCGTCCAGTCGTGGAGCATTCTGTGGCGTACCGAGAGGCCCGTGCCAGGTTGACGGTGGTCCGAAGGGCGGCGGAGGTGCGGGAGGAGGCTCGGGCTGTGTACGAGCGGCACGGAAGTCGGAAACAGCCGATTCGGGCGGAGTTTGGACGGCGAAAGGGGGGGAGCCGGCAGATGGAGTTGGGAATTGCGGCGGATGCCTAACGGTAGCCGTTAGCGGAGTGCGTTTCGGATCGCGGATTCGTCGAGCTGGAGGGGGTGACCGCTCCAAAGAATTCTCCCATCTTTTCCGACGAGGAACGCTTGGGGAATCGATTTTATTCCAAATGTCCGGTTGAGACGGCCGCTGCGGTCGGTTGCAACGGCATAGTCCATCGGTTGTTTTTTTCGAAACTTGGCAACTGTGCCTTGCTCTTCGTCTGTGAGACCGAGGATGACGAGCCCTTTGCTGCCGAACTTCCCGTGGAGTTCGTTGAGGTGCGGAATTGATTCGCGGCAAGGTCCGCACCAAGTGGCCCAGAACTCAACAAGTAGCGCCTTCCCTTTCGTATCTGGCACGGTTCCGTGGTGGGCCACGTTCATTGGGGGGAATGCCTTTCCGACCCAATCTTCAGGCGCTGCGGTCGCTGAGAGCGTGACGAGAAAGGCGATAAAAAGAGAGGGAAGGCGAACCGTTTTCATCTGCAGATTTTTGCTCCCTAAAGGTCAGCTATCTTTCCCACGGCGCCGAGAAGCCAATCGGACAGGTTGGGCCGGAGGAGGCGCGAAGTGAGCGAAAACTACTTCTTCGCGCCGTCTTTATCGGCTCGATCGAGTCGATAAATCGTTTCTCCTGACTGCATCATGTCGAGTTTGTCGCGAGCGATGACAGCGAGGTACTCCATGTTTGCTTGGAGGAAACGTTCTTCCCGCTCGTGGTGGCGGAGGCGTTCTACGGCCTCCAAGTAATCCACTTCCAACTTGGCCGCGCGCTCCTCAAACTGTTTTGCCTCATGGGTTTGAGGTAAGTAACGGTAAGTGAGGGTGCCGACGACGACCAAGATGATCAGGGCAATAAGCGCCTGATTCAGCATCGAGATGAAGCCGCCGCGGCGGCTCATCGAGGTGCTTATCGGGGTGTCGTTTAGCGGGTAGCGCACGGGGTTGGGTTGGACGCGCGCAGGTTAGCGCATTTTGCCGCCGTAGACAGCGTTTTCTCCGAGAATCTGTTCGATTCGGAGGAGTTGGTTGTATTTGGCAACGCGGTCGGTGCGGCAGAGCGAACCGGTTTTGATTTGTCCGGCGTTGGTGGCAACCGCGATGTCAGCGATGGTGGTGTCTTCTGTTTCGCCTGAGCGGTGAGAGATGACTGCGGTGTAGCGGTTCTCTTTCGCAAGTTCGATGGCGTCGAGGGTTTCGGTCAAGGATCCGATTTGGTTCACTTTGACGAGAATCGAGTTTGCGACGCCGTGTTCGAATCCTTTCCTGAGGAACTCGACGTTAGTGACGAAGAGGTCGTCGCCGACGAGTTGGGTTTTTGACCCGAGGACGTCCGTGAGTTTCTTCCAACCGGCCCAGTCATTTTCGGCGCAACCGTCTTCGATGGAGACGATGGGGTATTTTTTCTGCAACTCGGCGTAGTAGGCGACGAGTTCTTCTGCGGAGCGTTTGGAACCGTCACTCTTTTTAAAAACGTACTGATTGTTTGCTGCGTCGAAGAACTCGCTCGAAGCGACATCCAGCGCGATGAAGATTTCTTCGCCCAACTTGTAACCTGCTTTTTCAACGGCGCTTGCGATGGTTGCGAGCGCGTCGTCTGCATCCTTCAAGTTGGGAGCAAACCCGCCTTCATCGCCGATGGCAGTGCTGAGTCCGCGCGACTTCAACACGCCTTTCAGTGCGTGGAAGATTTCCGTGCCTGCTCGGAGCGCGTCGGAGAAGCGGTCAAACTTCTTCGGGACGATCATGAATTCTTGGAAGTCAATCGGGGCATCTGAGTGGGCGCCGCCGTTGAGAATGTTCATCATGGGCACGGGGAGCACCTTTGCATTTGGCCCGCCGAGGTACTTAAAGAGAGGAATTCCGAGCTGGTTAGCTGCTGCGTGAGCGGTCGCAAGCGACACTGCGAGAATCGCGTTTGCCCCGAGGTGGCTTTTTGTTTTGGTCCCGTCCACCGCGAGCATCAGGCGATCGATGGAGATTTGGTCTGTTGCGTCCATTCCTTCGAGTTCGGGCGCAATTTTCTCAGAAATGTTTTCCACCGCTTGGAGGACGCCTTTGCCGAGGTATTTGGATTTGTCTCCATCGCGCAGTTCGACGGCTTCGTGTTCGCCAGTACTGGCTCCACTGGGGACTGCTGCGGTTCCGATGGCTCCGCCGAGCAGGTGCACGTCGACTTCGACGGTGGGGTTGCCGCGGGAGTCGAGGATTTGACGGGGGATGATTTGGGAGATGGATGTGGTGGACATGTGATTTGGAAAACCGACGAGTTCTGTAGAGGCGGGGAGCGTTTCGCGCAACCTTGCAATGCGGGAGGGTGGGTGAAAATCTGGCTGTGGAGGTTTTTTTGATGAAAAAAGTTCTACTGGCGATTGCGGCGCATCCGGACGATATCGAGTTGCGGTTTGCGGGGACGATGCTGTTGATGGCGCGGGCGGGATGGGAGTTGCACTATTTGAATATTGCCAGTGGGTCGCTCGGGAGCGCGGAGATGGGGCCGGAGCGGACGCGCGAGGTTCGGAGCGGTGAGGCGCGCGAGGCGGCAGCGGTTTTGGGGGCAACGTGGCATCCGCCGATGGCTGAGGATTTGGAGATTTTTTATGGGGACTCTTTATTGAGGCGCGTCGCAGCGGTGGTGAGAGCGGTGGATCCGTCCGTGGTTTTGACGCATCCCCCGGTGGACTACATGGAAGATCACACCGCAGCGTGTCGGTTGGCGGTGACGGCCGCCTTTTCGAAAGCGATTCCGAGTTATCGAACGGAACCGCGAACGGACACGTCGATGGCGCCGGTGGCGGTGTATCATTCGATGCCGCATGGGCTTGTTACTCCATTGGGAGGAAGGGTTTCGCCGAAGTATTTTGTGGATATTGGAGGGGTAATGGAGGAAAGGGTTCGGGCGTTGGAGTGTCATCACAGCCAGAAGGCGTGGTTGGAGGCGAGTCAGGGGCTCGGAGCGTTGGGGCGGTACTCGCGAGGTGATGCGGCGAGAGTTGGTGAGATGTCGGGTCGGTTTGCGTTCGCGGAGGGGTGGTGGCCGCATTTGCATTTGGGTTTTGCGCCGGAGGGATTTGATCCGCTTCGGGAGGTTCT
>JBIIXW010000069.1:0-16086 GCA_044347165.1 Chthoniobacteraceae bacterium | reverse complement strand
GGGATCGAAGGGCAGCGCTGCTTCCGGAAGCGGGCTGGCGTCCTGTTCGAGCGGGAGTTCCCGGATGCGGACGAGTTCGCGGGCGACGGGGATTTCGTGAATGGAATCCTCGGTGAGGGAGACGCGGATGGTGTCGCCGATTCCGTCCGCGAGCAGACTGCCGATTCCGACAGCGCTTTTGATGCGTCCATCGTCCCCGTCTCCTGCTTCGGTGACGCCGAGGTGGAGCGGATAGTTCCAGTCGGGGCCGAGGTGATCGAGGTGCGCGGCGAGCAGGCGGTAGGCGCCGATCATGACCTTCGGGTTGCTGGATTTCATCGAGAAGACGAAGTCGTGGAAGCCTTCATCGCGGGCGATTCGGGCAAACTCGAGGGCACTTTCCACCATGCCTTCGGGAGTGTCGCCGTACCGGTTCATGATGCGGTCGGAGAGTGAGCCGTGGTTGGTGCCGATGCGAAGGGCGACCCCGCGTTCTTTGCACTGGCGAACGAGTGGGATGAAGCGCTCGCGAATGCGATCGAGTTCCAGAGCGTACTCAGCGTCTGTGTATTCGCGGACGTCGAACTTCTTTTTGTCAGCGTAGTTACCAGGGTTAATGCGAACTTTTTCGACCCATTTTGCTGCTTCGGCAGCGGCTTCCGGTTTGAAATGAATATCCGCAACGAGGGGCACGGTGATGCCGAGGTTGCGGAGCCCTGCCGCGATGTGTTGGAGGTTCGCGGCGTCTTTGACAGTGGGGGCGGTGATGCGAACGATTTCGCAACCTGCGTTCACCAAATCGACGGTTTGCTGGATGCAGGCCGTCGTGTCCATGGTGTCGCAGGTCAGCATGGACTGGATGCGCACGGGGTTGTTTCCTCCAATGGCGACGTCACCGGCGCGGACGGTGCGCGTGGAGCGACGGAGGCGTGGGAAGAGGCTCAGCGGAGGTTGCGAGGGCTGGGTCATTTTGACGGGGCCGGCTGGGTTTGATTTCCGGTGGGTGCCGCTGCGGGTTGCGCGGCGGGCGACGTCTCTGCGGGTGCTGCGGACTTGTCCTTGCGGCGGTTGAAGAAATCGGTGACGTCAAAGAAGGTGAGGTAGGCCATGAAGGCCATGGCCGCGAGGGCGCAACTTGTTTGGAGCCAGCCGAGGTATTTTGGGTTGAAGGGTTTCCGTCTGATGCTTTCGATGAGGGCGAGGGTGATGTGGCCGCCGTCGAGAACGGGGAAAGGGAGCAGGTTGGCGAGAGCAAGGTTCACGTTGAAGAAGACGGAGAACGCGAGCGCGAGGAGCCAGCCGCCTTCGTTTTCAAAAATGCTGTAGTAGACCTTCATGATGCCGACGGGTCCGCTGAAGTGTTGGGCGCTCACGTCGCTGCGTTTCGCAAATAATGCGTCGAGCATGTTGACGATGGAGAGGACGGCGTCGCGGATTTGGTCGGACGGTAGCGGATGCATGATGGAGCGGTGGCCCCATTGGAGGCCGGGCTCCGCAATCCAGTTGGGTTGGGACGGGTGCGGTGTTGGGACGAGGGTTAGCGTGGTTTCGGCGTTGTCTCGTCGGACGACCAGGTGATTGGGTTGTCCGGTGTGGCGTGCGAGTTCGTTGTACCCGTCGAGAACATTGAAAACGGGGGTGTCGTTTACCTTGAGGAGGAAGTCGCCTTTCTGGAAACCGGCTTGTTCGGCGGGGGAGTTGGCGAGGACGCCGTCGATGTTGGGAATCTGGCGCGGGCCGATACCGACGGTACGGAGTTCTTTTCGTTTCCAGCCTGGGCCCTCTGCTTTGGACCAACCGGAGTGGATAGCGAGGGGTTCGCCTTTTCGTTCGATGTCGAACCGGATGGTTTCGCCTTCGCTTCGAACGATGTGCCATTTGACGGAGCGAAGGGGGCCCATGAAGCGGTCGACGGGGTGTCCGTCCACGGCTTTGATGGTGTCGCCGGGTTGGAGTCCAGCAGCGGCTGCGGGGCCTTTTGGGTCGACGAAGCCGATTTCGGTGCTGTTTTCGAAATCGTTGACGGGTTTGCCGACGGACCACACGACAACGGCGAGGGCGATGGCGAAGAGGAACGAGAAGAGCGGTCCGGCGAAGGCGACGATGATTTTGTCGAGAGCCGAGATGGGGGGCAGGGGTTCTGCGGGGGCGGCGTTTTCTCCATCGGGTTGGGATTCGCTTTCGCCCTCGATGAGGTCCATCGGGGCGAGTTGGGGGAGTTTGACGAAGCCGCCTGCTGGGATGGATCCGAGGGAATACCAGACGCCGTTGAACTGTTTTTTCCAGAGGGGTTTGCCGAACCAAACGCCGAACTCCTCGATGTGGAGTCCGCGCCAGCGAGCGGCGAGGAAGTGTCCGATTTCGTGGACGATGATGATGAGGTTGAAGAGCAGGACGACGCTGCCTGCGGTGGTGAGGATGTTGAGCAGTTTGGGGAGCATGGGATGCCTGAGGAAAGGGGATGGTTAGGAGCCTAGCACGGTTGCAGCGGAGCGGCGCGCGTCTTGATCTGCTTGGATGAGGGCGTCGAGACTGGGTTCGTGACAGGAGGAGTGGGCTTGGAGGACGCGGTCGACGGTTTCCCAGATGGCTGGGAAGGAGCATTGACCGGAGAGGAAGCGTTCGACGGCCACTTCGTTGGCGGCGTTGAGCACGGCAGGGTAGGTGCCGCCGGAGGCACCGGCGTGGCGCGCGAGGTTGAGTGCAGGGAAGTCGAGGTGGCGGGGTGCTTCGAACTCGAGTTTGGCGAGCGCGGGGAAATCGAGTGGCGGGAGGCGATTGGCGAGGCGGTCGGGCCACGTGACGGCGTATTGGATGGGGAAGCACATGTCCGTGGTGGAGAGTTGGGCCAGAACGGAGCCGTCCACGAACTCGACCATGGAGTGGATGATGCTTTGGGGGTGGACCACGACGTCGACGCGGTCCATTTCGACATTGAATAGCCAGCGTGCCTCAATCATTTCGAGGCCTTTGTTGAACAGGGTGGCGGAGTCGATGGTGATTTTGCGGCCCATGGTCCACGTGGGATGGCGGAGGGCTTGGGCGGGGGTGACGAGGGCGAGTTCCTCGGCGGGAGTTTTTCGGAAGGGGCCTCCGCTGGCGGTTAGGATGAGGCGCTGGATGTGGGAGGAAGGGCGTCCTTCGAGGCACTGGAAGATGGCGTTGTGTTCTGAGTCCACGGGTAGGACTTGAACCCCTTTGCGGCGAGCTGCCTCCATCACAATACCGCCCGCCATGACGAGGATTTCCTTGCTGGCGACGGCGATGTCCTTACCCGCTTCGATGGCGGCGAGAGCGGGGTGGAGTCCGGCGGTGCCTACGATGGCGATGAGGACTAGATCGACGGAGGGAAGGGTTGCGAGGGTGGTGAGCGCTTCGGGGCCGTCGAGGACAGTAGTGGGGTGTCCGGCGAGCGCGGTACGGGCGGTTGCGGCGGCTTCAGGATCCACGAGCGCAGCGGCTTCGGGTTTCCAGATGCGAACTTGTTCGAGGAAGGTGTCCGTGCTGCGCAGGGCAGCGAGCGCGGTGACGCGCATGCGTTCGGGGAGGTCTGCGGCGACCTTTAGAGCGCTTTGGCCGATGGAGCCGGTGCACCCCAGGATGGCGACGTTGCGCTGGCGCGGGGGTGGAGTCGGTGGGTTCATGCGGGGCGGGTGGCGTAAACGAGGTAGGCGTAAAGCAGGGGCGCGGTGAAGAGGAGCGAGTCGATGAGGTCGAGGGCGCCCCCGATTCCGGGGAGCATGGAGCCGGAATCCTTGATGCCGGTTGCGCGTTTAATGAGGGATTCGGCAAGGTCGCCGATGACGGCGACGAAGCCGAAGAAGGTGCCTAGGGTGATGGCGATACCGGGGTTGAGGAGGGAGAGGCGTTCCGGGAAAAGGGCAATGAGGCCCCAAGCACCAAGAGCGGAAAAGGCGAGCGCCCCAGCGAAGCCTTCCATGGTTTTCTTCGGGGACACATGGGGAATCATCGGCGTTTTGCCCACGAGCGAGCCGGTGACGTAGGCACCACAATCGGAGAACTTGGTCGTGATACAGAGGAATAGCAGGTAGTAGTGGCCCGCGAGGGACCCGTCGGGGTTCCGAGGAACGATGTAGAGGATTTTCCCGAAGAACGAAAAGAGAAGGGGGGCGTAGAGGATTCCAAAAACGGTCAGCGCAACCGCATGGAGCGAATCTTCGATTCGGAACTGAATGGCGAGGCGGCGGAAGAAGACGGCAAGGATTGAGAACGAAACGAAGACGACGTCGAACAGAAGGGCGGCGTTTTGTCCGTGTTTTTGGGTGAGGAAGAGGTCGCCTAAGATCAAAACGGTGCCGAGGGCGAGGGCGAGTCGGCCGTTGTGAGGTAGTTTTGCTGCGTCGAGCGCGCGAAAGTATTCGCGGGTGCCGATGAACGGGAGGATGACCAGTAGCGCCCAGAAGCCGGGTTCGTAGGCGGTGGCCATGATGGAGCCGGCGGCGAGCCAGAGTCCGGCGGTACTGGTCAGCCGCGAAAGGAAGGTACGGAGCGCCGGAGTCATGGGTCGGTGGTGGAATCGCGGAGTTTCTCTTCCGTGAGGGGATTCGTCGAGGAAAAGGGGGGCGGGGGGGGCAGGCGTTCTGTCTGCAGGGGACGGCGGACAGGAATGTCCGCCCTCCAAGGGGGCGAGGTGGACGGGTTGCCCGCAGTCCCAGTGGCGACGGGCAAGGTAACCGTTCAGGGTTCGTGTGGCCTTCGGCGAACGGTGGATCGGGTCGTGAGGACCTAACCGTTTCGGATTCTCCTGCAAATAAGCTTGGAAGAATTCCGAGCGACCGTCGGAGATGACTCACACGAAGGCACAACAACAAGAAGGATTGGGAGGAGATGGAGCGGGGGGCTGCTAGGGCGTGTTGCGGGAGGTAAGGTGGGATTTGACGAGCATCATGACACCGATGTCGTCGAGCAGACCAATCGCGATGAGGTGGTCGGCGATGAGGTCGAACGGGTTCAGGAAGTAGGTGAGTGCGCCGAGAACGAGGACGCGTCCCGAGCGGGAGGCTTTCTTCAATAAAGGCCTGAGTTCGGAGACCAGCTGGGTCAGGAGTGTCGGGATGACGAGCTCCGCCGAGATTTTGGTGATCCGGCTCCAGAGTGTTTCGGGGGCGGACTCGTTGCGACCACAGGTGGAGAGGTGCCGGAGAGCGTTCGCTCGTGTTCCCCCTAAACCTGAAATCACGAGGGCTACCGGGTCGGGAACACCCTCTTGGGCAAGGTAACTGGATTCAGGATCGGAGAGCGGTTCGAGGTGCGGTCGATATTTTTGCGGAATGGGCTCGCTGTCCGGAAGCCGCAGGAGTCGCCGCCATGTCATGTTGGAGACGGCAACGTGGTTGCTGAGTCGTTCACAAGACCATCCACGGTTGGCGAGGAAGTGTCTGAGTTGTCCAACGGTTTGCATGGCCGGGTGGTTGGGGGATATTCGGGGGGGTAGGGGGCCTAAAGTTTGGCGAGAATGCGGGGCGGCTTCAGGGCGTGGAGCGATTAGCGAACGGTGGGACGGATGAGGGGTTGGACGGGTTTCCCGGAGTTTTCTTTTGAACTGGGCTTGAGCATCACTTCGACGCGGCGATTCGGAGCCTGTTCCTCGACGGAACGTTCGGCGTCAACCACGAGGTCTTCCATGCCGCGTCCGCGGGATTCGACGCGGACGGGGGCGATTTTGGCGTTACGAACGAGCCATTCGCGGACGGCGTCCGCTCGGCGCTGACTGAGGCGGAGGTTATAGTCAGCGGTGCCAGTGGCGTCGGTGTAGCCGGTGATGACGAGGGTGTAGTCGGGGAACTTTTGAGCGAGCAGCGCGATTTGGCGGAGGATGGGGAGTGAATCGGGGCCGAGGTCGGAGGAATCGTGTTTGAACAGGGCGCCACCGGGGATGCCGATGGGGCGTTCTTCGGAAGGGGCGGCATTGCCGGACAGCGCTTGCTCGAGGGTTTGGCGTCCGGGGATGGAGGCCATTTTGTTGGTGGGGCTGTTGGATGCGACAGCGGCTTCTGCGGCGGCGGTGGCTTGGGCGAGGGCGTTTTTGAGACCGAGGGAGGGTTGGTTCACCGAGACGGGGCCGTTTTTGGTGAGGGAGCCCGCGATTTCTGCGAGTTCGGAATCGACCTTGGACTGCATGGATTTCTGCATTTTCTCCATGGCTTCGCCGATTTCTGCGGGGGCGGCCGGTTTTTCCGTTGGGATTTTGTTGCTGAGGTCGACGGGTTTGGGTTCGACCTTCATTTCGCCGGCCTGCGGTTTTTCGGCGGTGAATGCGACGGCGAGGGGTACTTTTGGAGCGAGTTCCGGCATTTTGGCAGGTGCGGAATCGGCGAGCGTTTTAGGGTCGATTTTTGCCTGACGCATCACGACTTTTGGCGGGGCGAGCTGGAGTTTTTCGCCCGTGGAAAAGCCTTCGAGCACGGTGGAGCGCATCCAGACGATGGCGGAGCCGTGGATGAGCAGCGAGATGGCGAGGCCGATCCACATCCAAGTGGCGAGATGACGCGAGTGGGCGCTGGGATGGTTTTCGGAGAGAGTCGCCATGCCTGAATGATGGCAGGTTTACTTCGCAGGGACAAGCGAGGGGGGGCGGAGCTTTCTTTTGCCCTCGCTGAGGTTAAAGTTTCGCGAAACGTTAACTGTTGTGTCGCATTCCTTACCAGAAAGGCCGTTGGAGCCCTTGAACTTGCCGGAGACGGCTGGGTTTCGGGTGGCTGTTGTCGCGAGTCTGTACAATCCGCAGTGGGTGGATGCGTTGGTGCGCCACTTTTTGGAGGAGATGGCGGCGATTGTGCCCGGGGTTGTGCCGGAGGTGTTTCGGGTGCCGGGTTCGTACGAAATTCCCATCGCCGTGCAGTCGGTTTTGGAGCGTCGGAAGCCGCATGTGGTGGCGACGTTTGGGGTGATTCTGTCGGGGGAGACCTCGCATGCGGATTTGATTTCGACGGCAGTGACCCGTGCGTTGATGGATTTATCGCTGGAGCATCGTGTGCCCGTGTTGCACGAGGTGTTGTGCGTTGAAAATGAGCGACAAGCGGAGGACAGGTGTTTGCATCCGGATTTGAACCGCGGCGTTGAGGCGGCACGCGCGGCTTGCCGGGTGGTGTCTGTCATGCGAGAAATCGCGGGTTGAACCAGCGGCGGCCCGTGAGGGGTTGCGGCGGAGTTCTGATGATCTTTATGGCGTTGCAGAAACAAGCGGGTAAATCGGGTGGAGATAAGAAGCGCGGTCCGAGGCGCGGGGTACGCGGGTCGCGGCGTTTGGCCCGGGAGGCTGCTTTGCAGTACCTTTACCAGCGTGATTCGGGGAATCCTCCGGAGGACTTCGGATTTTTCTGGGCGGACTGGTCCGCTTACCATTCCGGGAGTAAGGCAGGGGATAAGGTGGTGGAACCCGGAGATGAGGACTTTGTGGGGCGGGCGGTGCCGGGGCTCGATTTGGAAGAGGCGCGTGAATATGCGCGGCAGCTGGTTCGGGGGGTGGAGGATAACATGGCCTCGATCGACTCCATCATTGCGCGGTTTTCGGAGAACTTTGACTTGGTTCGCATCATGCGGACGGATCGGAACATTATCCGGGTGGGGTTGTATGAGATTGTTTTCGGGGGGGTGCCGATCACGGTGGCGATTAACGAGGCGGTTGAGATTGCGAAGATGTATGGCGACTCAAACTCGCGTCGGTTTGTGAACGGATTGCTGGATCGTGCTGGGAAGTTGGGCAACGACGCATTGATGGCGGCGGTGATGTCCGGCAGTGCTTTGGACACTGGGGTGTTCCGCGGTTCGGCGGGAACGATGATTGTGTTGCCTCGGAAGGATGGGCGTGAATCTTCGCGCGGGATGAGCGGGTCGGTTGAATAATCTGAAGTTGAGGACGCCATGGCTTTTGGATTTTTGAAACGGTTGGTGGAGCGGTTCACGGGGAAGCCTGTGGATTGGGATGATGTGGAGGAGGCGTTGATTCGTTCGGACATTGGCGTGCAGATGACGGGACGGATTCTCACGGCCTTGCGCGAGGGGGGGAAGGGGTTGACGGAGGAGACGGTGATGACGGTAGCGCGGGAGGAGGTGCTGAAGATTTTGCCACGCGATCAGGCGATGCTGCGTCCGTTTCCTTCGAAACCGAAGGTCATCATGATGGTGGGGGTGAATGGGACGGGGAAGACGACGACGACAGCGAAACTGGCGGGATTACTGAAGCGGAAGGGGCATTCGGTGATGATTGCGGCGGCTGACACATTCCGTGCGGCGGCGGTGGAGCAGGTGGAGATTTGGGCGGAGCGGTTGGGTTGCGATTTGATTAAGGGGCCTTACAACGCGGACCCTGCCGCGGTGTGTCATGACGCGTATCAGGCGGCGGCAGCGCGCGGCGTGGAGTTTTTGATTTGCGATACGGCGGGTCGTTTGCATACGAAGGTGAACTTGATGAGTGAGTTGGCGAAGGTGAAGCGTTCGTTGGCGAAGGTGGATGTGGAGTCACCGCACGAGACGTTGTTGGTGGTGGACGCGACGACGGGGGTGAACGCGTTGGTGCAGGCCCGGGAGTTTTCTGCGGCGACGGGGTTGACGGGTGTGGTGGTGACGAAGTTGGACGGGAGCGGGAAGGGCGGGTGTGTGGTGGCGATTCAGCAGGAGTTGGGGATTCCGACACGGTTCATTGGAACGGGCGAGCGGTTAGAGGACATTGCATTTTTTGAAGCGCGTCCGTTTGTGGATCAGATGATGTGAGAATCCTTGGGATCGGCGGCCGTATTGAGGTCTTGGGGTGGTTTTGGGTGGTGAGCGGCGTGTTTTTTTCTCAAAGGAAAAACAGGATTCGGGATTGAAGGCGCGGACGGTCGGGTGGAAGGTTTTCTGGTGCGGACTGTGACGGCTGCGGTGGTGTTACGGTTTCGCTGAAATCCCCTCAAGAGACACACGTGAGCACGAACCAAGATTTCATTCTCGAGATATTGCAGGAGACGAGTTTGGTGACGCCTGATCAGGTGGCGATGGCCCGGGAGAGCGCGGCGGACGGTCTGGTGGTGGAGGAGTTGATTCGGCAGGGGGTATTGACGGAGGAGGACGAGATGCGGGCTTTGGCGGCGCACGCGCAGATGGAGTTTGTTGATTTGGGAGAGTTTTCCGTGCCGCAAATGGCGGTGGATGCGGTGCCCCGAGAGTTGGTGGAGCGGTTTAAGGTGATTCCGGTGGCGTTGTCGGGCAATGCGTTGACGTTGGCGGTGGGGAACCCGATTGATTTCGATACGTTTGATTCGCTGGGGCATATGTTGACTCAGCATGAGTTGTCGTTTGTGTGTGCAACACCAGCGGCCATTCGCGAGGCGCAGAAGCGTTACTATCGCATTGGGTTGGAGGGGGAGAGTTCTGCGTTGGATGGGATGCAGTCTCTGGCTGAAGAGGAAGGGGACGCTCCGATTATCAAGATGGTTTCGAACCTCTTGCTCGAGGCGCACAACCTGAGGGCGAGCGATATTCACCTCGAGCCATTGGAAACCCGGTTTCGTGTGCGGTTCCGAGTGGATGGCATTTTGCAGGAGATGCCGAGTCCGCCGAAGAAACTGGCGTCTGCGATTGTTTCGCGGCTGAAGATCATGTCGGGTTCGATGTCCATTGCGGAGAAGCGGTTGCCGCAGGATGGGCGCATTCAGGTGCAGGTGGGGGCGAAGCAGGTGGATCTTCGTGTTTCGACGATTCCGACGACGCACGGGGAGAGCGTGGTCATGCGTATTTTGGACAAGTCGTCGCTGCAACTGGGTTTACCGCAGCTGGGGTTTCTTTCGGACGACCAAGCGGTCTTCGAGCGGATGCTTGGGTTGCCGGACGGGATTCTGTTGGTGACTGGTCCGACGGGTTCAGGGAAGACAACGACGCTGTATGCGTGTTTGAACTACATCAATCGGTCTGACCGCAAGTTGATTACGGTGGAAGATCCGGTGGAGTACCAGATGTCGGGGATCAACCAAGTGCAGGTGAACACGGATATTGGGATGACGTTTCCGGCGGCGTTGCGGTCGATTCTGCGTCAGGCCCCGAACATCATCATGATTGGGGAAATCCGGGATCCTGAGACGGCGAACATTGCGATTAACGCTTCGTTGACGGGGCACTTGGTGTTTTCGACCTTGCACACGAATGATGCGCCGAGTGCGGTCGCGCGGTTGGTTGATATTGGGGTGCAACCGTTTTTGGTTTCCTCGGCGGTGCGCGCGATGATGGCGCAGCGATTGGTGCGGCGGTTGTGTCCGAAGTGCAAGATGCCGGCGGAGCTAAAGTTATCGGAAATGCGTTCGTTGGGGTTGGATGCGGGTCAGATGGCGGGCGCCTCGGTTTCGCAGGGGAAGGGGTGTGATAACTGCCGGTACAACGGGTATCGGGGCCGAGTGGGGTTGTTTGAGATTTTCCAGGTGGATGACGAGGTGCGGCACATGATCAACTCGCGATCGACGACCGTGGTATTGCGGAAGCGTGCACGGGAGATGGGGATGCGGACGCTTCGGGAGGATGGGATTCGGAAGGTGCTGGCGGGGATGACGACGGCTGACGAGGTGATTTCGGTGACGATGGGGGACAAGGACTGATCCACATAGATCGATTGATATGAACCATTTCCAAGTTCTCGAGTTGTTGGCCGAGCATCAGGTGATTTCACAGGATGCGGTGGAGGATCTGGTGAACCATGTGACGGCGACGGGGTTACCGATTGGCGCGGCATTGGAGCAGATCGGGGTGATGTCGAAGGTGGATTTTTATCATGCTCTTGCTCAGATTGTTGGTACGGAATCGTTGGATTTAACCGGGTTTGAGCCTGCCATTCCGGTTTTGCGCTCGGTGCCGGCGGGGTTGGCGCAGTTGCACCGAGTTTTCCCGGTGGGGCTTGACGGCCACACGATTCAGTTGGTGGTGGCGGATCCTTTGAACCATCAGATGCTGGAGGACTTGCGGTTCGGGTTGGGCCGAGACATTCAGGTGTTTTTGGCGCCCGAGGACGACATCGACCAGTTGATCAAGCGGTACTACAGCCGTGGCGCGGAGGAGTTGGAGGGGGCGTTGAGGGATTTGGGGGCCGTGAGTGTGGAGGATGAGGACGAGGCGACGGCTGCGCCGATTATAAAGTACGTGGATCTTGTTTTGCAGCAGGCGATTGCGGATCGTGCTTCGGACATTCACTTCGAACCGTTTGAGCACGAGTTCAAGATTCGGTACCGCGTTGATGGTGCCCTGTACGAGATGGCGCCTCCGCCTCGGCATTTGGCGAGTCCGGTGATTTCGCGGGTGAAAGTGATGTCCAATCTGAACATTGCGGAGCGGCGGTTGCCGCAGGATGGACGGATCCAGAAGCAGATTGCGGGGAAACAGGTGGACCTTCGTGTGTCGACCTTGCCGACGCAGTTTGGTGAGAGTGTGGTGTTGCGGGTGCTGGACCGATCGGCGGTGAGTCTGGATTTGGAGACGCTGGGGATGCCGAAACGGATTTACGATTACCTATTGCGGGTCATTGAGTTGCCGAACGGAATTTTCATTGTGACGGGTCCGACGGGGTCAGGGAAGACAACGACGCTTTACGCCTGTTTGAACAAGATCAACACGATTGATGCGAAGGTGCTGACGGCGGAGGATCCGGTGGAGTACGACATTGATGGAATCATTCAGGTGCCTGTGAGTGAGGGGATAGGGTTGACATTTGCGCGCGTTTTGCGGGCGTTTTTGCGTCAGGATCCGGATCGCATCATGGTGGGGGAAACGCGCGATGTGGAGACGGCACAGATTGCGATTCAGGCGTCACTGACGGGGCATCTGGTGTTGACGACGTTGCATACGAATGATGCGCCGGGGGCGGTCACGCGATTGATTGATATGGGTGTGGAGCCGTTTTTGATTTCGGCATCGTTGGAGGGGGTGTTGGGGCAGCGCCTGATTCGTCGCGTGTGCAAGCAGTGTCGGACGCCTTATGAACCGACGGAGGCGGTGTTGTCGCAGTTGGGTTTGTCTCCGCACGAGATTGGGGACAAGAGTTTCTATTACGGTCAGGGCTGTCAGGTGTGCAACAGCACGGGGTACAAGGGGCGGAAAGGGATATACGAGTTGCTGGATATGTCGGAGCCGATTCGGGAGCTGATCAATCAGCGTGCTCCTGGGGTGGTGATGAAGCAGAAGGCGATTGAGTTGGGGATGACGACGTTGCGTGAAGACGGGTTGCGGTCGATTTTTGATGGGGACACGACGATTGAGGAGGTCCTGAAGTACACCTGATGGTTTGATGAAAGCCTGCACGGGCGTGATTTTCGCTTTCCGAGAGGGCGCGAAGTTGTCGATGCAGCGGTCGAAAAAATCTTTAACCCCCAAAGACTATGCCGAAGTTTGATTATGTGGCCTTGGATGCGCGCGGACAGGAGAGTCGCGGCACGATGGACGCGGCCTCGCAGAACGATGTCGTGTTGCAGTTGCGTCAGGCGGGATTGTTTCCGACGTCTGTGGCGGAGGCGAAGGCGGGAGCAAAGCCTGCTAAGGCGGGTGGTTCGAAGAAGAAGGCGAGCGGTGGCGGGGGGATGTTTCAGCGGAAGACGGTGAGTTCGAAAGTACTGATGATTTTTACGCGTCAGTTGGCAACGCTGATTGATGCGGGGTTGCCGCTGTTGCGGGGTCTGGATGTGTTGGGCAAGCAGGAGAAGGATCCAGTGTTGAAGAAGATTATCATGGGGATTGCGGAAGCGGTGCAGGGCGGGAGCACCTTTTCGGAGTCGATGTCCCAGTATCCGAAAGTGTTCAGCCGGTTGTATGTGAACATGGTGAAGGCGGGGGAGTTGGGCGGGGTTCTTGAGATTGTGCTGAACCGGCTCGCAGAGTTTCAGGAGAAGGCTGAGAAGTTACGGAACAAGGTGAAGTCGGCAATGACCTACCCGGTGGTGGTGTTGTCGATCGCGGTGTTGATCATGGTTTTCCTGCTGACGTTTATCGTTCCGCGTTTCCAGACGGTGTTTAACGACATGTTGAATGGGAAGCCCTTGCCTGCGCTGACGTTGTTTGTCATGAACCTGAGTAAGAATGCTCAGGAGTACTGGTATTTGCTGGGGGGCGGCATTTTCGGAGTTTTCCTGCTGGCGAAGACCTTTATGGCGTCGACGAAGGGGCGCGCGGCGTTTGACAAGGTGGCGTTGCGGTCGCCCATTTTTGGGGACATTTTGCGGAAGAGTTCGATTTCTCGGTTTACGCGAACGCTGGGAACGTTGGTGACGAGCGGGGTGCCGATTCTTCAGGCGTTGATGATTACGCGTGAGACGGCGGGAAACTCGGTGGTGGCGGATGCGGTGATGAAAGTTCACGACGCGGTGAAGGAGGGGGAATCGGTGGTGACGCCGTTGGAGTCGTGCGGCGTGTTTCCGCCGATGGTGATTTCGATGGTGGACGTTGGTGAGGAGACGGGTCAGTTGCCGGACATGTTGATGAAGATTGCTGAGGTTTATGACGACGAGGTGGATAACTCGGTGGAGGGGCTGACGTCGTTGTTGGAACCGCTGATGATCGTGTTTCTTGCGGTGATTGTGGGAACAATCGTGATTGCGCTGTTCTTGCCGATGATTGACCTCATCAAGGGGATGAGTGACGTGAAGACGTAGTCTGAATGTTGAATGGCGAACCCCTCATGACGATGAAGATGCAGACAAATGTGCGCGGCGGACGGAGTGGATTTTCACTCGTGGAACTGTTGGTGGTGATTGCGATTTTGGCCGTGCTGACAGGGCTGGTTTCGCAGATTGGCGGTTCGGTGTTCGGGAAGGCCTCGCGTTCGAAGGCGCAGTCTGAGATGGCTTCGATGCGGACGGGCTTGGAGAACTATCGCGCGGATAACTCGTCGTTTCCGAGGGGGCAAATGTCGGACGCGCTGGATCCGCGTGCGAGTCAGGATCCACGCACGGCGGCCTATATCGGGGCCGCGGCTGAGTTGTATGCGGCGTTGTCGGGACGTTCGCAATCGGGCAGCGCGGCGCAGGACACGAAGGCGTACATGGCTTTCAAAGCGGACCAGACGGGGCGCGCTGGGGGGTTAACGTATTTGCGTGATCCTTGGGGAAATGCGTATGGGTATTCGACGGCGCGTGCACAGTGGATGCAGACGGAGTTGAGCGCGGGGCGTCGTCCGGTGGAGAGTGATGCCTCTCCGGGGTATGGTGCGGATTACGATTTGTGGTCGACGGCCAAGG
This sequence comes from Chthoniobacteraceae bacterium, assembly GCA_044347165.1. Classification (GTDB taxonomy): domain Bacteria; phylum Verrucomicrobiota; class Verrucomicrobiia; order Chthoniobacterales; family Chthoniobacteraceae; genus JBEEPE01. The sequence goes on along the minus strand of JBIIXW010000069.1, from coordinate 1,900 downwards.
GGACAACGGGCGCGGATGTGTCGAAGTGGGTGAAGTCGTGGTGAGCACGTGATGAGGTGGGGCGGTTCCCGGAAGAGGCGGGTGGGGGCTGTGTGGTTGGTGGGGTGATTCTCGAAAGGCAGCACGGGGGATGCTTTAAGGGCGGGAGAGTTCTTTTATGAAAAGCCGAATCGTTCTGGTTGTTGCGTCCTGCGTGCTGAGTGTGCTGTTGGGACTGGCGGTGTCGAAGAGCGGTACTGGGGCGGAGCGTGGGCGGGCGAGGCAGGGGGGCGCGCCGAGGATTGGATTATCGTTGGACACGTTGAAGGAGGAACGGTGGCAGCGGGATCGGGACACGTTCGTTGCGCGGGCGCGCGAGCTAGGAGCTGAGGTGGTGGTGTTGTCTGCGAATAGTGACGACGCGCAACAGATTCGGGATTGTGAGTCGTTGCTGGGGCAGGGCATTGATGTGTTGGTGGTGGCTCCTCACAACGGCGAGGCGATGTCTAAGGCGGTGGAATCGGCGCATGCCGGAGGGGTGCCGGTGCTTGCTTACGATCGCTTGATTCGCGGGTGTGACCTCGACCTGTATGTGACGTTCGACAACGTGAAGGTGGGTCGGGTTCAGGCGGGGTATCTGATGGAAAAGTGGTTCGGTGGCGAGGGGGCAGTGGGTGGGAAGCGGCGGATTGCGCGGATCTATGGAGCGCCGACGGACAACAATGCGCGGTTGTTCAAGCAGGGGCAGGACGAGGTTTTGAAACCGCATTTGGATGCGGGCCGGCTGGAGGTGGTGTTTGAGGATTGGGCGGAGGATTGGCGACCGGCGAATGCCAAGCGGATTGTTCAGGCGGCGATTTCCAAGACGGGTGTTTCGAATCCTCCGGACGGGGTGCTCGCGAGCAATGACGGAACGGCGGGCGGAGCGATTCAGGCGCTGTTGGAAGAGGGGATGGCGGGTAAGGTGGCGGTCACTGGACAGGACGCCGATTTGGATGCGTGCAAACGGATTATCGCGGGCAATCAGGTGATGACGGTTTACAAGCCGTTGAAGCGGTTGGCCGGGAGAGCGGCCGAGTTGGCTGTGGATTTGGCGCGTCGTCGTCCGGTGGTGGCGCGTGGTGGTGTGGACAACGGATTCAAGGTTGTGCCGACGGTGGAGGAAGATGTCGTTGCGGTGGATGCGGGGAACTTGCGCGACACCGTGATTCGGGACGGTTTCCATTCGCCTGAGTCGTTGCCGGTTGGAGGCAAATAACGTGGCAATGGAGGGTGCATGAAGGATCGAGTTCCGGCATTGGCGCTTGAGGGGATTGGCAAGCGGTTTGGCAGCTTTGCAGCTCTCCGCGGAGTGTCGTTGACGGTGATGCCCGGGGAGATTCACGCGTTATGCGGCGAGAATGGCGCGGGGAAGTCGACCTTGATCAAGGTGGTGGGTGGAATCTATCCGGCGGGCAGTTACGAAGGAGTGCTTCGGGTGAATGGGGAAGCCTGTGCGTTCGCGGGGCCTGCCGATGCTGCGGCGCGGGGCGTCGCTGTCATTCATCAGGAACTGGCGTTGGTGGAGGAGTTCACGGTGATGGAGAATCTGTTTCTCGGGGTGGAACTGGGGCGACCGTTGTTGTGTCATGATGAGATGGAGTTGGAGGCGAGGAGGCTGTTGGACGGGCTGGGGTTTGATTTACCGCTGCATGACCGCGCGGGTGAGTTGGGTGGGGGGCAGCGGCAACTATTGGAGATTGCGAGGGCTCTTTCGCGCCGTGCGCAGGTGTTGATTTTGGACGAACCGACGGCGGCGTTGGCGGCGGTGGAGGCGGAGCGTTTGCGCGAGATTCTGGTTGGATTGCGGGAGCGGGGTGTGGCGATGGTTTATATCTCGCACCGGTTGGAGGAGGTGTTTGCGCTGGCGGACCGCATTTCG
>JBIIXW010000068.1:0-16166 GCA_044347165.1 Chthoniobacteraceae bacterium | reverse complement strand
TTGGTTAAGAACTTTATAACCCTTTATTCCAATGCTGGTAATGATGCGGGACATCTCGGGATTTTAAACCCTCTGTCCCCAATCTTTGATCAAGAGCCAACACGCCGTGTTACCTGTGTGGAGAAGGGAACTAGATGCACGTACGAGGGTTGCTCGGTTAAGAGCGAGTTCATGCGTCACGCTCTGCTCGAGAGGTCGGTGTAAATCTGTTTCTGTAAATTGTCTTTCTCCCCTCCAGCGTCCCCCCTTTGGGGTGAGGTGGAGCGAAGGCGAGCGTAGCGAGCCGAGCGCAGCCGAACCCAAAAGGGGGGACGCTGCTCCCTTCTCGTAAAAAATGGGCGAGGGCGGGCCATGTTGGTTTCTTGTTGGGGTGTCTCCAAACACATCCAACTACGAGCCCATCACATGACCCACCACGACAACCCTGAACTCCTCAACCACGTCCTGCAACTCCTCACAGAGCATGGCCACGACGGCTTCGCCGAAGGTCTTCGCCTCCTCGTCAACGAAGCCATGCGCGTCGAACGCCAACATGTCCTCCAAGCAAAACCCTACGAGCGCACAGACTCACGCAAAGGCTACGCCAACGGGTATAAACCTAAAACCCTCACCAGCCGTCTCGGGCCCATCACCTTCAGCATCCCTCAAGTCCGCGGCCAAACCCCATTCTATCCCAGCGCCCTAGACAAAGGCCTCCGCTCAGAACAGGCACTCAAGCTCGCCCTCGCTGAAATGTATGTCCAAGGCGTCTCCACTCGCAAAGTCTCCGCTATCGTCGAGGAACTCTGCGGCACCTCCGTCAGCTCCACCCAAGTCAGTGATTGCGCCAAACTTCTCGATGCAGAACTCCAAAAATGGCGCGACCGCCCTCTGGGCCAGTGCCCCTACCTTGTCTTCGATGCCCGCTACGAAAAGGTCCGCCACGACGGCCAACTCCGCGACTGTGCCGTCCTTCTCGCGTTGGGCATCACCGCCTGCGGCCATCGCACCATTTTGGGCGTCAGTGTCGCCCTCAGTGAAGCCGAGGCTCACTGGCGCTCCTTCTTTCAAAGCCTTATCCAGCGCGGCCTCTGTGGCGTCACCTTCATCGTCAGCGACGACCACCCTGGTATGGCCGCTGCGCGCAAAGCGGTCTTCGGGGCCGTCCCCTGGCAACGCTGCCAGTTCCACCTCCAGCAAAACGCCCAGGCTTACGTCCCAAGGATTGACCAGCGCGCCGATGTCGCTCGCGCCATCCGCAGCGTCTTCCTTTGCTCCACCCTCCCCGCCGCACAGCAACGCCTCAGGGAAATCCTCGCCCTGTACGCTCACTCCGCTCCCAAGCTTGCTGCCTGGTTGGAAGAAAACTTGCCCCAAGGCTTCACCGTTTTCGCTCTGCCACCAGCTCATCAGGCTCGCCTGCGAACCTCCAATGCGCTCGAACGCATCAACCAAGAACTCAAACGCCGCACTCGCGTCGCACGCGTCTTTCCAAATGAAACCTCCCTGCTCCGCTTGATCACAGCTCTCCTCTGCGAAACAAGCGAAGAGTGGGAAACCGGAAAAGTCTACCTCAACATGCAAATCCAACTCCCGCACTCCGCTTAATCCCCGCTCATTTTACAGAAAAACATTTGCGCGACCCTCGAGAGAATCAATGATAATGTGGCGCAACCTTTTCTGCGTGAAGTGAAACAGGAGAAGGGAAGTCGTCAGATTTGCAAGGGGGGACCATCCGCGTAAGATAAGCGTCCACTGAACCTCTAATTGCAGATTTTCTGCTTTTCTGTATCGTGATCCGATGCAAATGACTCTCTCCGTTTCTGGCCGTGGCCTGATTGCGCTTCCTGCAGTCATGCGCAAAGCCGCCGGCATTCGTCCGCAAGACAGTCTCATCGCGGAGACTACCGCAGAGGGTATCCTTTTGAGGCCAGCCGTCACGCTGCCGGTGGAAATCTATTCCTCCGAACGAATCTCTGAATTTGATGCCGCAGAATCGGAACTCGCAGAGGCGTTGGAACTGGCCAAACGCCCCAAAAAATAAAGGCGAATGCGAATTTTTCTCGATGCAAACATCCTGTTCTCCGCAGGAAAAAGCGCCGGCGCGATGCGCGGCTTTTTGGAGGTCCTGAAGTCCAGTGGACACACCTTGGTGGCCGATGCCTATGTTGTGGAGGAGGCCCGCCGGAACTTGGAGGCAAAGTTTCCTGCCTCGCTGAAGGATTTTGAGGTGTTGCTGCAACGTCTCGAATCTTCCGCAACGCTCCGTTGTTTCCTTCCTCCCGAGCTCGCCCCTCAGCTGCCTGAAAAAGACCGCCCCGTACTGGCCGCTGCCATTCAGCACAGGTGTGATTTTTTGTTGACCGGCGACAAGTCGCATTTTGGTTCGCTTTACGGGAAGAAGCTCGAATGCGTCACGATCTACTCTCCTGCCGGCTTGGCCAAACACCTTTGCGACGGGGTCCTCACTGATGGCCGTGGGCTACAAGTTGACTGAACGGAGGCTCAGTCTCCCTCAACTTTTTTGCGATTGGCGCCGACATCGACTGGGAAGTGGGGCATGTCCTTGAGGTGTCTTCTGCGCTTCTTCGACTTTCAAAGAATCTTCTGACCGCGACTCGACGCTTTGAGCAGGTGCGTTCGCGGGTTCGTTTGGCGATTATTCGCACACGGTTACCAGATGTTGAGGAACTCCCCTCCATTGTCGCTGTCCACTCCCAGAGGATTGAAGGGCTGACTTTGCCAAATCGGCTCAAGCCCTTCGAAACTCGCCTGCTGCCCTCGATTCCACACCGCACGCATCTCACCACCCGCTCGAAATCTCCACGCTGGTGAGCGTCCAGATGAAATCTCCGCCCATGTCACGCCCGCAATGCGCCACCGTGTCCACTTCCGTCCAGCCAACCTCATGGGTCTGCCAACTCTCTGCTCTCACTTCCACAAGCGCTTTGACCGCGGGTTTGGGTGGGCGGGGCTTTTTGCCGGCTTTGACTTTTAAGCCGCGCAGCAGTCGGTCGATGCTCGCTGCGCTCATCTCTTTGAGCTGCACCTGACTGCCTCGGAGCAATCCAGATGCGTTATCCGCAGGGGTAGCATGCCCTTCATGCGTTTTCCGCACGGTTGCTCCATCGCCAGCCAGCACGTTTTAGTGCTTACCGCACTCGCCCCAGATGAAGGAACGAAGGTCTTCCAAGCCTGAACGAGACCCGCCGGCAGCCTCGCAAGAATTCCCGGGCTTGCGCATGAGAAACCCTTGGTTGCGCAGGTGATCATCGCAGTTGCTCGCAAGCAGCGAGAAAACCATTCGCCGCCACAGCTCGATGAGGTCTTCCGTAACTGCATCTCCGAAACGCCGGATCGCATCCGCCATCAAGGTGTAGGAACCCGGGGAACTGGATTCGAGTCCAAGCAAGCTGGCGGCTGAGAGGAAAGGAATGCGCTGTCCGCCCTCCCGGTCGAAGCGGGCAATAACCGTCACGCTGGAGGAGCGAATCGCCACGCGCTGAGATTCCGCTGTTCGGATGCCTGCGTTGCGGGCGAGCTGTAATGCGAGCGTCTCTCCGGCTCCAATATCGCGTGTGTCGTCCAGCTTCGGGAACTTGGCGATGGCCAGCCCGCCATCGTCCCGACGCACTGCGGATTTTGGACGCGCGCCACCCAAAGGGGAGCCTTCGCCGAGCAAAAACCGGAGGTCCTCGGCGGTTTCGCGTTCAAGGTGAATAGCTTCCGCTGCCCGCAACAAGGCGGCCAGCCGCACGAGAGTTGGCGCTGTGTTGCATGCCGGGATGCAGCGGCAGGGAGGTTGGGTCGAGCGCAAAGCGGTCTGGGCGCAGCAGCCATTCGCGGGCGTATTGAAACGAGACAGCGCCGCCGCGCTCCGCCGAGAAAAGGTGCCCGGCGAGGAGGGTTTCACCTGCCCAATCGATGTGGACTTCGAGGCTCATCTTCGGGTGCGAATCTTTTTGGGGACGCGCTGCTCATCGAGGCTGAGAGCCAGCTCGTCAGCGGAAGGCGCGGCGAGGTTTGCGAGACGCTCGTGCAAGCCCAACACGAAGAGGGCTGTGGCAAAGGTGCCCGCGGACACCGAAGGATCGCCGCGTTCGAGCCGCCAGAGGGTGTCGCGGCTGACAAAGAGCCGTGCCGCCATGTCGGTGGTGGAGATGGCGCGTTTGCGGCGGGCGAGCGAGAGATCGCGTCCGAGTTTGCGGAGGGCGTGTCCGGCGGGGATCGGAAGCGAATCGAGGGATGCCATGGGTATAATGTCTGTTTAACCGGACGAAAAGTCGAACGAGATCTGTTATGGCAGACAAATGGGTTTCCTGCGAATGTTGGCCTTATGCGGTGGAATGAGGCTCGACTTGCCGGAGTACGGCAACCTCTAGAGTTGTTTGAAGCGGCATTCCCTCTCTTGCCAAGACGACATCTTGATCAAACGCTTATGACGCCGGATGCAGTTTGCGTTTCAGCGCCGCTGTTAACACCTTACTTGCTATGAGAATAACCGTGAAAGCGATTTATGAAGATGGTATTTCGCGTCCCCTGAGGGCGGTGAATCCTCCCGAATGCTGCTCGGTGCAACTCGTAGCGGAAACCAAGGAGGATGCGCAACTGGCGCAACAACACACGGAACGGCCAGAGTGGCTTGCTCAGTCCGAACGCTCTCTGAGCGTGATCTGGGACAACCCTGAGGACGACGCCTACAATGCTCTGCTCACCCCAAAGGGGTGAAGATGGAGGGGAGGCGAGCAATTTACAGAAACGGATTTACACCGACTCGTGTCGGATGTTTCGAGTGTCATCAAAACCGTGAAAATTCGGATGCGAGCTCCGATATTTCATGTAATTTGCCGGAGTGATTCCGCGCCCACGCCATCTTCTTGCCCTGCGGGCGAAGTTTGCCCATTTCCCGGTGGTGGCGATGTTGGGGGCGAGGCAGGTCGGTAAGACGACTCTCTCGAGGCAACTCGCTAAAGAGTGGCAGGGGCCATCGCACCATTTCGATTTGGAAGATCCAGCCGATCAGGCCCGACTTGGGGATCCCGGCTTTGTGCTAAGAGAACTCCGAGGACTGGTCGTGATCGACGAAGTTCAGGTGCGTCCTGATTTGTTCCCCTTGCTGAGGGTGCTTGCAGATCGCCCAGACGCGCCTGCAAAGTTTCTACTGCTTGGGAGCGCTGCACCAGAGCTCCTTCGAGCTACGGCGGAAACCATGGCGGGGCGGGTGATATTCCACCAACTCCACGGATTGGACTGGAGCGAAGTCGCCGGCGCTGCCACCACTTCCCCTTCAGACTGGATGGATGAACATTGGTTGAAAGGGGGCTTTCCTCGCTCATTTTTGGCCGAGAGCGTTGGCGTGAGCCGTGAATGGAGGGAGGCGTTTATTCGAACCTACCTTGAGAGAGACTTGCCCCAGTTGGGAATGAATCTGCCCGCTCTGACTCTGCGGCGTTTTTGGACGATGCTGGCCCACTACCACGGACAGACATGGAACGGCAGTGAGCTCGCTCGGTCCCTCGGGGTGAGTGACAAGACAGTGGGGCGCTACTTGGATATTCTGGAGGGAACTTTCATGGCCTTTCGACTTCTGCCCTACCACGCGAATGTTGGTAAGCGCGAAATCAAGGCGCCGAAGGTGTATGTTTCGGATACGGGGTTGCTGCACAGTCTTCTTGGCATCACCCAGCACGAGGATCTTCTGGCGCATCCTAAGTGCGGTGCTTCTTGGGAGGGGACGATTATCCGAGAGCTGATCCACCGCTTTGATTTGCAAAGGGGAGAGAGCTTTTTCTGGGGGACACACTCCGGAGCGGATTTGGATTTGCTCGTTGTTAGGGGCTCAACCCGGCTTGGATTTGAAATTAAGTTAACCAGATCTCCCAGAGTCACCGCCTCCATGAAAACCGCGATGGAGGTGCTGGGATTGGAGCGTGTTTTCGTCATGTGTTACGGAGACGGAACCTCGTGGGAACTGGCGCAGGGTGTCACAGCGGTGCCGGCGGGGAATCTGTCGAACGCGGGTTGGCTTCCGGAGTTATCCGGCCAACGATGGGGAGGCTAGCGCGCCGCCCGTCCAGCCGGATTCGAAAATGCCGTTCGAAACGTCCGATATCCTCTCCTCTGCTCAATCAAACGGCACCAGCGTCGAAGGGGCTAAAGCTGTCAACGCCTCGCGATGCACCAACTCCCGCAACGTATTAGGAGGAGGGCGGTATTTCCTCGAGTGGGACTAGATGCCAGGCGTGTAGTCGGATCGAAACAGGCAATCGAACTCGCTGAGCAGTTCCTCCAGCGACTGTCCGCAGTCGAAAGGCCGAATCGTCCAAGTCCACTCAATGTCTTCGATGAGTCCAGACCCCGGGAGGTTCGAGGAGCCGACCGAGGCGCAGCCGTCACCGGCGCCGTTGTCAAACAAGTAGGCCTTGGGATGGAAGGCGCGGTTCGGATGGCTGTAAGCGCGGACCTCGATGAGTCCGGCCAATCTGATTAGTCGACGAAGGGCTTCGGATTCGGTCACCTGCAAGGAATCCGTGGTCAGGAACCGTATTGAAGCGCCTCGCACGGGATTGGGGGTGGGGAGTGCACTCGAACGATGGGTGCAAGCGGTGATGAACAGGCTGACGTCGTATTTGGGGGCCTGCGCGCTATCGGGGCGGGAGTGGGGCTTGAGTTCTTGGTTGCCTCGTTCGAGTGCTGCGGTGGTTAGCAGGCCTGCCTGAGGAGTTGGTGGCAGAGAGGCACGGTAGAGTCTGGATGCAGGGTTTCCTCCAGCCATGCGAGAGGCGGGGCGGGGCTTCTCGCTCTCGGGGGGCGTTGGGGGAACTACGGCGTCGTCGCTAGGATGAAGGCGGTCAGCGCGAGGACGGTTCCGGCGGGGACAGATTTCAGGAGGGGGTCACGGACTCGGAAATGCATCAGAATCGCGCCTAGCATTAAGGTCGCAATCAGAGCTGTGGCAGGGACGACCAACGAGGGGACCCAAACACCTGCGATTAGGCAAAGAGCGCTGGCGACTTTGAGCGCGCCAACCATCCAGAGCACCCACACCGGTAAACCGTATGCGGCAAACTCTTCGGGCATGGACTTTGAAAAGCCTCCACGGTAGGGGGTTGGACGATTGAACCGCAGTAGCCAGACATTGAGGAGGCCGAGGGCTACGGTCAGTTGGATAATAAGGGATACAATTTTCATTCGCGGTTCATTCTCCATGCGCGGATCGGTCGCGTTGCTCCGTCCCACCGTTTGCCTCGCTCATCTCAATGAATCACCTTTTCGAAACTGCCCAAGCCATTTCTGCGGTAGGTTTTCTCGCATACGGGCTTGGGTGTCTGGTCTCGCCATCGATGCGGAATGAGTTCGCTCGGTTTGGCATGCCTCAGTGGCGAATCATCACGGGGATTCTTCAGATTGCCGCGTCGATGGGGCTGTTTGCGGGTTTTGTTTACCCGGTTTGCGCGCTGTTGGCGGCTGCTGGTTTGAGTTTGATGATGTGCGTGGCGGTTGGCGTGAGAGTCAAAATCAAGGACCCGCTAGCCGGCTTTCTTCAAGCGCTGGCATGCCTTTTTCTCAATGTATTCATCACTTGGAAAGTGTTTATTCAAATGAACTTCTGAGTTTCGTTGGAGAGCGCTATCCGACGGGATGAGCTAATCCGTGGGCGGAAAAATCCAAAGTTCCGGACGGCCAACGTTGCAGTGGACGGACCGTCCAAGAAGCGTCAGCACGCTGGGCGAAAGAAATAGGTTTGTGCGGGCCACGTTTCCTAGAACGGAAAATCGAGCGGGTTTGCCAAGTGCTTGCAGGCGTTCATTGGTGGAGGGAATAGGATAGAAAAGGCGTTGAACGATGCTTGTGGCGTTTCCGTCCTCGCCGGTGAGGGTGGGGTATTTGCGAATCCAACTCTCCGCATCCAGACCGTTTACGGCTGTGGCGTGATCAGCCGCGAAGACGGTGCTCCGGCTGAGGGTGGGCAGGACGAGAAGGCCGACAAAGCTCCAGAGAGTCATCCAAACGCTTTGCAACAAGAGGGCTTGTTCGATGGGGCGCTCGCGCAACTGAAGGAGTGTGGACCCAACCCAGCAGCCGCAAAGGTTCCATGCGAGGGAGCATGCGAAGGCCTTGAAGGGCAGGTGATTCTGTATGCACCACTGTCGTCGGAAGGTGACGGCTTCGAGTTGGCTTTTTGTCAGACACGATATCCAGCGCGCGGGGAGAAGGGGCTTTGATTCGAGGCCGATTGTGCAAGAGCCGCCGGTAAAAGAGGGGTCGCGCGATTCTGCGATGAGCACGGGTGTGTCACCTGACAGGGATGGCTTCACCGGGGTGCCGGCAACCCAGCGCAGCAAGGGGTTGCGCAGCGCGAAGAGTGCGCAAGAGGTGATGGTCACTGCGAGGCAAAAGTCTTTGCAAAGCAAAAAGTTCCCGTAACAGAGTGCGCCTGAAAGTGTCAAAAGTGCGGTGTGGATGATGACTGCACGGATCCACGGGAAGAGGAATCGTTGCGGACCGTTCGAACTGGCGGGCATCAGCAGGGTGCCGCCAACCCAATCGAAGGCGGACTGCACCATGATGGCGCAGATCAGGAGGACTGCTAGGTCGACGGGCTTTGGCGCGGGGAGGCGTTCACTGACCGTGCCAACGAGCCCAAACGCGGCGGCGAGTACCCAGAAGCCTACGTTGGAGACTCCTAGTGCGAGTCTGCGGCGCGCGTTATCGCGCTGTTGGACGGTCATGGGGTGCTCGTTGGGGGGCGTGTTGGGGGCGTCGGGTGCTGTGGGCTGCGTCATGTGAGGTTACAGATAACGTCGGGCGGAGTGAGCGTCATCCGAGGTCGGCAAGTCGGCGCGATAATCGATCAAAAGGCTTTGGCGTAGAGGTGGATGAAGTGTTTGTGAGGTGGTTGATTGTTTATGACACACGACGGGCTGGTCAGTTCTCTTGGTTGTGGTATTTTGGTTGAAGCATCAGGAATGCATCTGACGATGGTCAGGTGCTGCCAACCGGGGACGGAGAAATCCTACGGTGGCTGAGGGGCGAGTGCCCTTCGATGTGCAGTGGGGAAAAATCCGCTGAACAAAAATCTCTCCGCGCTTCACCGCCGCTTCCTGATTGGGATCGGCGGTTTTTGTTGCCCGGGTTTCTGGTGTGTCAGCCATCACGCACCATGAGTACATCGCAAATCGCCATTCGCATCGGCGGCAACCCGAACCACCACCTTTGGAACAATAACGGCACCTGGTGGATCCATTACACCGAGCATCTGCCGGATTACACCAAGCGACGCGTGCGTCGTAGTCTGGGGACGCAGAGTGTTGTCGCGGCTCGCTCTATCAGGGATCGTCAACTTTTTGCAGGCAAATAAGCCGTTTAACTTCAGATAAATACGCTTTTTATGAATCGCCGTGATTTTCTTTCGTGTTTTGGACTGACGGTAGGGTCGTTCTTCATTCCTGCATCCGTGGCCAGACAGATTCGTGACACCTGTGTTCTCCAGCGGCAGCCGTTGATAGCCACGCCGAGCTCTTTTCATGATACGGTCATTTACGCAGTGAGTGACGCAGAGGGGTACATTCTGCACTACGGAGATCCCGACGTGGAACCGGCGGTTCCGACTTGGAGGGAATTCGCGTACGAACACGGCTGGCGCGTGGATCGTGACGAGCAGCGAGTTGCGTTTCTTGAGGAGTTCTGTGGATACGATCCGCGCGAAAAGGTTGAGAAACGTGACGAGGACCTGGGCCAAGATGAGGATGAGGATTTCAGTGATGAACCTTACATTCCGTGGGATGAGCCCATCACGGATGCCGTTTTGGACTACTACTTGGAATGGGATTACGTCCGCACTGAGAGCCCGCAGTTTTTGGCTTACTCATACCTCTCCGACCTTCCCTTGTGTGATTCGCCGGAGAGATTCAAGGGCGATCCTCTTGGCCGGCTGAACTTCGTTGAAGGGGATGCGCCGGGTTCCAACCTGACTTACGTTTCGGCACCAAACCTTGCGACGATTGCGTGTCTCCAGCATCGATTGAACGAACTGGATACCGGCGTTCTGATTGAAGTGCAATAGGTCGGAATAGCATGCCCCAGTTGCTGCGGTTCGCTCTCTCGGAGATGTCATCGATGGATTTCGGAGGGAGCGTTCCGCGTTTGGGGTGGATGCACGTGGAACACATGCATCGCAGGTGAGATACCGCACGGTTTTCAGCGCGTGTTCGTGCGTGTCTGTCAGTAAGTCGGGAAGATGGCTGGAGTTGGAAATCGTTCGTCCAAGTTGGAGGCGCCGTTGCCGACATACTCCTCTCGGGGCAGGTGAACGTCGGGCCAGTTTTCGGGACGCACTTTGACGACCCGTTTAGGGCGCATGCCTTCCGTGATGAGATCGGTTTCAAAGCGGATTTGAATGCCGCTGTTGCCGATGGGGGCTGTTCCCTCAAGAGTCTTTACGTCGAGGAGTTTCCCGCGAGCAGCCATCTGGGTGGGGCCGGCGGTACCGCCTTCGGTGTGCTTGAGCGTGTTTTCCGCGCCGTTCATGAACGCGTTGATGCCAGGCTTCAACGCGGCGTAGAGCGAGGGATCCATGCCGCCGAAAAGAGTTGCAGTGATGGTGGCTCGTCCAAACTTCCCGTACTCGACGGCATCGACCCAAGCGGGCATCCAGCGCGCGCGGATGAAAGATTTGTGGATCTCGGTTTGACGCTGGGTGGCGCTTTTCAGTGCTGCGTCGTCCATCCAGATATCCGACACGTGAAAACGGGTGAACACGCCACCGGGTGTGGGCTTCCACGTGATACCGAGGTGCACGGATTGGCCGCCGAGAGCCTTTTTTCCGTCTGCGGGCCAGACGCGTTCCTCGATGAGGCTTTCGATGAGGACGCATTCGCGGCCGCGCCAGACGCGGGTGGCGGCGTCAACGGTCAGCGTTTCGTCAAGGGTACTTCCACTGGCGTCGTTTTTGGGGTGGCGGCTGGCGGTGATGGTTCCTGTTTGATTCTGGATTTCGATTTCTTTGAGTTTCCAGGAGAGCCCGTTGCGCTGGCAGTAGCTGGGTTCGTCTTCCACGAGTAAGGCGTGGTTCTCTGCGGGGAAGATACCTGCTCCACGATTGTGGTTTGCGTCCTTGGTTTTGTTGTTCACCGGGAGCACTGGCACGGGTGAGGTGCTTGGGTCGGGAGGGAGAAAGGCGCTGACGTGGAGCACCGTGCCGAGCGGGATGTCGCGCAAGTCTGCGGGAGCGGCATGGTAACGCACGATGCCGTACGGCAGCAGAGCGAACGGGTGCGGATCGTTCATGCGAAACTTGCCTGAGCCTTGCACGCGAATGCTTCCACGGCGGTTTGCGTGATCCACGAAGACGAGTTCGCCTCGGTAGGTGTGCGCCTTTTCGAGGGGAGGGAAGGTCCCGGCTTCCGGGCGGAAGGGTGCGGTTTCCGTCGCCCCACCCTTTTGATGAGGTGCATCACTGGCGGCCGCGGGAGAGATGAGAGACGGAGCGATGCATCCCATGAGCAGTAGGATTTTCAGCGCCCAAGGGCGACAAAGAGCGTGTCGGTTTTCTTGCGTCCTTGTTCGCGGGGCAACGATGCGGGATGCGTTCAGGTGAACGAGATTCTGATGGAAACGCGGCATGCGCTGAGAGTCGCATCGGTGGGGCTTATTTGCGCACTGAAATCATGCGTGCTTTCTTATTCTGGCAAGGGATTGGCATCCGCGTTGGGGTGCGGACTGATGCAAGGAAACGTCGCGGTGAGTGGTGGGACGCAAAGGCGGAGATCACCTAGGCAACGGCTTGGAGTGAAGGCTGGGTCGGATCGGGTTTGGTGCGGCATGCCTCTGAGGTTCGAAGGACCTTTGAGGATTGTTCGCTCGGTTTTTGGCGCGGTGATTCTATCGAGCGACGGTAAGTGGCCTATGGGGAGCTGAATGTGTGTTGGAGTGGGGTAGTCGGCTGATTTTTGTGGCGTTTGCGTGTTGCGTTGGGGGGTGGGTTCGGGGGACAAGATGGGTCCGGCGATATGACGAACTCGACGGACACACCGGACTATTTGGGCATCGGTTTTTCGCGGATGGATGCTGATCTGCGAACGTTAATGGATGCGTTTGCGGAGGTTCTGGGCGATATGGGGCGGGCGGATCTAGCAGATTACTTGCCTTGGCGAGAGGGGGGGGTGATGGCGGGTGAGGGGCCGATTCCGGAGGGACTGGGCATGGCGCTTTCGGTGGCGTTTCAGATTTTGAATTTGGTGGAGGAGAATACGTCTCGGGAGGTGCGCGCCTTGAGGGAGGCGTCGGAGGGAGTGGAGGCGGAGCCGGGCTGTTGGGGATCGGTTCTGGCGGGGTTGGAGCGGGAGGGGATGCAGAAGCGTGACGTTCTCTTGGCGTTGGAGCGGGTGTGTGTGGAGCCGGTTCTGACGGCGCATCCGACGGAGGCGAAGCGGTTGTCGGTTTTGGATCAGCACCGCTTTTTGTATGAGATGATTGTGCGGATGCCGGAGGGGGAGTTGTCGGCTGTTCGGCGTGCGGAGTTGAAGCGGGAGCTGAAGGCGGGGTTGGAGCGGTTGTGGCGGACTGGAGAAATTCTTTTGGAAAAGCCGACGCTGACCGATGAGCGCCGAAACGTATTGCACTACCTGCGCGAGATTTTTCCTTCGGTTTTGCGTCGTTTGGACGAGCGTTTTTTGGCGGCTTGGAGAGGCCGATTTGGTGAGGAATCGATGGTGAGTATCGTGATGCCACGGTTCTCGTTTGGAACGTGGGTTGGGGGGGATCGGGACGGGCATCCGGGGGTTACGTCAGAGGTGACGGCGGAGACGCTGGAACGGCTACGGGTGAACGCGTTATTGGTGTTGAAGCGTGAGTTGGAGCGGCTGGCCGAGCGGTTATCGTTATCCGCGTGGATGCAAAGGATTCCGTCAGCGCTCATGGAGGCGACGGAGCGGGTTGAGGGGATGTTGGGTGGGGCGGTGCCGATGGTTTCGCATCGGGGCGAGCCTTGGCGTCGGTACGTGGAGTTGATTGCGGCGCGGTTGCCGCTGGAAGAATCTCGGGGGCAGTTGGCGACGCTACGGGAGGGTGAGGTGTTTTATCGCGATGCCGGTGATGTGTTGCAGGATTTGGATTTGGTGGCTGCGACGTTGCGTGAGGCGGGTGCTGGACGGTTGGTGGAGAGCGAGGTCTCGCCGGTGCGACGGGTGGTTGAGACGTTCGGGTTTCACTTAGCGGTTTTGGATGTTCGCCAGAACTCGGTGTTTCATGCGAAGGCACTGTCGCAGTTGCTGGCGGCTGCGGGGTTGTCAGCGGAGGCTTGGGACGATTGGAGTGAGCCGGAGCGGTTACGGTTTCTCGATAAGGAGTTGCGTTCGCCGAGGCCATTTCTTCATGCGTCGGCGAGTGTGGGGCCGGAGGCGGATGCAGTGTTGGGGTGTTATCGGGTGTTGGCGTGGCACATTGAGCGGTACGGGGATGCGGGGGTGGGTGCATTGATTGTGAGTATGACGCGGCGGTTATCCGATTTGTTGGCGGTGTACTTATTGGCGCGAGAGGCGGGGCTATTGAGGATGGAAGGCGGTGGGAATGTGTGTCTTTTGCAGGTGGTTCCGTTGTTTGAAACGATTGAGGATTTGGAGCAGGGGGCGGGGATGTTGGGCGCGTTTTTGGATCAGCCGGTGACGCGTCGCAGTTTGGAATACCGGGCGGTTCAGCGAGGTATGCAGGGGAGGTTGGTGCAGCAGATCATGGTGGGGTACAGCGACAGCAATAAGGACGGGGGGATTGTGGCGTCGCAGTGGGGGTTGCAGAAGGCTCAGGCCGAGATTGCGGCGATGGGCAGGCAGTGTGGGGTGGACATCGTGTTCTTCCATGGGCGAGGAGGAACAGTGAGCCGTGGGGCGGGGCCGACGCACCGGTTTTTGGAAGCGTTGCCGATGGGTTCACTGTGCGGGAGTTTGCGGCTGACAGAGCAGGGGGAGACGATTGCGCAGAAGTATGCGAACCCGCCCACAGCGGCGTACAATCTGGAGTTGCTGGCTGCGGGTGTGACCTCTGCGACCGTGCATCACGCGCGGGCGGGTTCGAGTGTGGAATCGTACCGGGAGACGATGGAACGTTTTTCGGGTGCGAGTCGGGTGGCTTACCGAGGGTTGTTGGATGAGCCTGATTTCATGAGGTTTTATCGGCAGGCGACGCCGATTGACGCCTTGGAGCATAGTCGGATTGGGTCGCGTCCGTCGCGTCGGACGGGTCAGGCGACATTGGCGGATTTGCGGGCGATTCCGTGGGTGTTTTCTTGGAGTCAGTCCCGTTTCTATGTGCCGGGTTGGTTTGGCGTTGGGAGTGGGTTGGCTGCGTTGTCTGGTGCGGAGCGGGAGCAGATTGCGCGGAACTTGCGGAACTGGAAGTTTGTCCGGTACTTGCTGACGAATGTGGAAAGCTCGGTCGTGAGTGCGGACCTCGAGTTGATGGAGGAGTACGCGGGACTGGTTGAGGAGGTGGAGATTCGGGAGCGGTTTATGGAGCGGATTCGTCGTGAGTGGAAACTGACGATGGACGGGTTAGCCGAGGTGTGTGGTGTGGGGGTGAGCGGGCGACGTCCCCGCATGTACCGTACGTTGGGGTATCGGACGGAGGCGTTGCGTGTGTTGCATCACCAGCAGATGGGGTTGTTGAAACGGTGGCGAGGTGCGGTTGAGTCGGGGGACGTGGACGGGGCGGAGGGGATTTTGCCGGAGCTTTTGTTATCGGTGAATGCGATTGCTTCGGGGTTGCGAACGACAGGGTGATTGGCAACAGGGGTTAGCGGTTTAGCATGTGGGTATGCTGCGTCTTGCGCTTCAGATGCTTTACGGGGATCGGGCCAAGTACGTGATGCTTGTGTCCGGTCTGGCATTTTGTGCGCTGTTGATGTCGCAGCAGACGTCGGTGTTTTGTGGGTTGTTGCGGTGGACGACGGCGACGGTTCGCAACATTGGTGCGCCGGTATGGATTTCGGATGCGAAGGTGGATCAGGTGAACGAGGTGGTGGCGTTGCGGGAGATTGAGCTGCAACGGGTTCGGAGTGTGCCGGGGGTGGAGTGGGCGGTTCCGTTGTACTGGAATATTTTGCAGGCACGGTTACCGGACGGGACGTTTCAGACGATTCAGTTGACGGGATTGGACAGTGCGACGTTTGTGGGGCGTCCGGCGAAGATGACGGAGGGGCGGTTTGAGGATTTGCGGTTACCGAACACGGTGGTGGTGGATCAGGTGGCGATTGAGAAGTTTCGGAAGCGGGGGATTCGGTTGGAGGTGGGGACGGTGTTTGAGATTAACGATCGCGAAGCGCGGGTGGTTGGGATTTGCGAGACGGAGCGTTCGTTTTTGGGTCAGCCGTATGTTTACACGACTTACGACCGGGCGTTGGAGTATGCGCCTCCGGTGCGGAAGCCATTGTCGTTTATCTTGGCGAAGCCAGCGGCGGGCGTTGCGGTGGAGGAGTTGAAGCGGCGGGTGGCTTTGATTGAGGGGTTGGTGGCGCGGGACGAGGATGATTTCGCGCATGAGACGTTGTGGTGGTACATTCGGAACACGGGGATACCGATTTCGTTTGGGACGGTGGTGTTATTGGGGATTGTGGTGGGGGTGGCGGTGGCGGGGCAGACGTTTTATTTGTTTGTGCATGAGAACCTCAGGTTTATGGCGGCGTTGAAAGCGATGGGGGCGGGGTTTTCGACGTTGGCGGGGATGGTTTTTCTTCAGGCATTTGTGGTGGGGTTGGTGGGGTATGGTGTTGGCGTTGGGCTAGCGACCGCGTTTGGTCATGCGGTGCTAAAGAAGGGGCAGCCGCCCTTTTACATGCCGTGGCAAATTTTGGTTTTTACTGGGGGCGTGATTGTGGCGATTTGCGTGCTCTCGGCGCTGGTGGGTTTGGTGAAGGTGGCGCGAGCGGAGGCTGCGATGGTTTTCAAATGAGCGCGCAACCTTTCGAGAACGCGGGTGCGGGTATCGCCGTGCGGATTTCCGGTTTGAGCAAGGGATTTGGCTCGGGGGACGGGCGCGTACAGGCTTTGCGGAACGTGGATTTGGAGGCGCGCTGCGGGGAGATGCTGATGATCGTGGGGCCTTCAGGCTGCGGTAAAACGACGCTATTGAGTGTGATGTGCGGAACGTTGCGGGGAGATGAGGGCGGGGTGGAGGTGTTTGGCCAGGATTTGGTG
>JBIIXW010000067.1:0-16208 GCA_044347165.1 Chthoniobacteraceae bacterium | reverse complement strand
TTGTGAGTCAATTGTCGTTGGCCCTGCATCAAAACTAAATACTGGAGGAGTGAAACCAATCCCAAAATCGGAGCTCGGACGTCTTGATTGGAACCAAGCGTTGAAGTTCCAAAGTTGCGCGGCGGACGTGGTCTTCAGACGGGCGGTTGAACCTCCTGTCAGGGTTGCGAATGCGGTACTGGATATTGCAGGAGATAGCGTGGATGAAACAGGGTTACTTAGAATGATGATTCCGTCGTTAGGTAGCACTTGTTTGACGGTGGTTCCTGGGACGATGGAGGTTCCGTAAACCTTCATCCCTGGGAAAATCGGGCTCACTTTGGATCGGTTTCCAGACAGGGTGTTGGTGTACATTTGACCGCTGACGCTGTCGGTCGTGCTACCCGACGTTGCCCCGCTGGGTTGGGCTTGGTCAGTGGCGAATCCGTAATGCTCCAGAGCGGTGGGGGTAACTGTCATCACTGCGCTGTTCACCTGGATGGAGCCGTTAATGATAACGGCGTGAACGGAGTGAACCTCATCGATGCCTTGGGCAATCAGTGAGTGTCCCTCCGCGGATTGTGCCCTCAGCTCGATCGAAGAGGTTAGTTGATCTGCAACGGGTGGGTTAGAAACCGAAAACGAGAGTAATTTCGGGAGAGCGGAGGCGGTGTCTGATTGTTCGTACTCGACAGAGGTGATGACGGTGTTCGGCTTGATGCCGTTTCCCGAGACTTTAGTCCCCGGGACGACGTAGGCCGCTCCTGACTTTCGCCGGTCAGAGTCAGAGACGATGAAGCGTCCTGACTTGTAGTTAGCTTCAATCACGGCGACCCGGCCCACTGCGACGGCGTTAAAGTTACCGTTCCCAGCGGCCGCGCTGATGGTCTGGCGCATCAACGACGTTGAGTCGTCTGAGTCAACGATGACGGACGAGATGTTTGGCGGTTTAGCAGCTTGGACGTCTGGGTTACCCGTTACGATTACTTGTTCCTCAACGGTCGTGTGGAAGGGTTGGCGCTTAATTCTGGTGAGGGTGTGACTGTAAGAAATGTAGATTTCTTCGATGGGGATGTTCTTGTTTCCGCTTGTCAGTGCGGCTGGGGGGAGAATCGCTGTCGGCACCGTCAGGAGGGTCGGCTCACCGAAGAGTCGGTGCGCGTTGTCTCCCCAACCGATGGCTCTCTGTCCGGTGTTTAGTGACCAGTCGCCAGAAAAGTTGACGTCTTCGAAGGCGAGGGAAGATTTGGGGCCGGCGACGACCCAAGTGGGCGAGATGGGGACTCCGTCAAAGGATATGAGAGCTGGCTGACCGGATGAAGAGGTTGTCTGGCCGTTCGTATTGTCACCGAGCGCATAAACGCACCACGGAGACGACACGCCGTTCGCTTCTGCGATGATGAGAGAGTGTTTTTCTCCAGCGGCGATGAATGGTCGCTGTGGCGAAACAAACTGCGGTGATGCGGCTCTTTGAAGTATCGCAGATGGGACCTTTAAAGGGATGACCGCATTTGTTTTTGGGTGCCTTACGCAAAGTTTCGTCGGCAAAATCACGGACTCTTTCTGAATGGCCGGTGTCGACCTCGGGGCGGCTTCCCAGAGTCTTGTTCTCGAATCGGCAGCGATGCCGTCTGTGCCGAGTTGACCGGATGAGTTGTCCCCCCAGCCCCACACTTGACCGGTGTCATCGACCGCTAAGCTGTGAAAATCGCCTGCTGCCACTTGCAAAATCTTTCGATTTTCGAAGCGCTCAGACGGAATGGCGGTGGGGTAGAGGCGGTCTGCTGGTGATGGGGCATCTCCGAGACGTCCGCGACCCAGTTTCCGCGTGGAGTTGCCCCAGGCATAAACCCTTCCTGAGCTGGTCAGTAGCAAACAGTGCTCTCGGCCGGCACTCAGTTGCTTGATGTCATCTCTTTCGATGCCCAGTGATGAGAAGTATGGTGCGTCCTCTGGCGATATCCCGATGGCTTCAGGAAGGTCAACGAGCACGGGTTGGTTGGGGCTGAGCGGCACGGAGCCTCTTGTGGAGAGAACCGCGCCTGTCGCGGGATCGCGAACGAGTTCCCGCATGCCATGCCCGAGTTGTCCTTCTATGCCTCGGCCCCAGCCAGCGATGCTTCCGGCGTGAACGGTATCTTGCAGATTGATGGAAATCCACAAGGCGGCGAGGGCGCCGAGAGCCAAATGGATGCTTTTTCGTGCTGAGAGCATGAACGTTACTGGGGGACCCTTGCGACGAGGAAAGTTACTGTTTTGCGGAGCCTAGGGGGGCAGTATCCGGCATTCACACACTGGTGCAACGCAAAATCAACGGCCAATAAGGTCCTCCTGCTTACAACGAATCAAGCGTGAGAGTTTGCCAGTTTTTTTGATATTACGCCTCACCCTGATGCTCGTTGAACTGAGCGACAGCCGCAGCTTTGGTGTTCACTCGGAGTTTTTGGTAGATGTGCTCGATGTGTGTGCGGACGGTGCTGTAGCTCAGACCGAGGTCTGCGGAGATTTCCTTGTAGAGCTGACCCTTCGCCAACTGCTCTAGGATTTCGCGTTCCCGAGCGGTCAAGGCATCCAGCGGATTGGTCGGCGGGGCTTGTTGGCGGAAAAAATCGACCATTCGGCGTGCGAGTGCCGGCGAGAGGGGGGCGCCGCCCGCGGCGGCTTCGGTGACCGCCTCCAGCAATCGCTCGGGACGTGAAGATTTCAGGAGGTACCCAGTGGCACCGGCCTTGATGGAAGCGAAGAGTTGTTCCGAATCGTCGTGCACGGTGTGCATCAAGATTTTTAGGTTTGGAAGTTGAGCAAGAAATCCGGGAATGGCAGCGGTTCCAGTTATTCCCGGAAGGTTGATGTCCAGAATCAAGATGTCGGGTTGTTTTGCAGCGAGCTTCTGGAGCGCCTCCTCAGCGCTGGAGAAGCTGGCGATGCAGGACATTTCGGGATGGGCATTGAAGAAGTCGGCAAGGGTTTCGCCGAGATCCCTTTGGTCTTCAACGATGGCGATGCGGAGTTTTTGGGGGGACATAGGGTTGGGTTAGCTTTTGAGGGGCAGCCTCCATGCGAGGGCAATCTGGGTTCCGGCGCTCGGTTCACTGGTTAAGGAAAATGTGCCCCCGAGTGCGCAGCACCGCTCTTTCATACTGCGAATGCCTTCGCCAAGGCCTGATTGTTCGCGCGGTGCAGAACCAAGGGAGAAGCCCGAGCCGTCATCACGGATCGTGACGGTGAGCGCTCCTGCGACCTTCGCAAAGGAGAGAGTGATGAACCTCGGGTTCGCGTGTGCGAGCGCGTTGCTGACAGCCTGTTTGATGATGAGCAGGGATTCCCGACGAAACGTGGGGGTGAGGTGGATTTCATCGAGCCCCTGTCCGATTTCTGTGATGGGGCGGACAGGGGATCCTTCGAGGAAGTCCTCCAAATACTTGCAGGCAAAATGAGCAAGTCCTGAGGCCGAGTCGTGTCGCGGGTTCACTGCCCAGAGGGTCTCTTGAAAGGCGCGTTGAACCTGAGCGACGCTGTTTTCCATTTCGAGCAGGCGATCCCCGCGCCGGTTTTCTGGGCCGGTTTTGCAGAGCGACGACAAAAGGCCAATCCGCGTCAGTTTTGCTCCGATTTCGTCGTGCAAGTCGCGAGAGATGCGCTGGCGTTCCTCGTTGATGAGTCGCTCTCCTGCGAGGAGGCGTGTGAGTCGGATTCGGATGATGATTCGAACTAAGAGAGTCGCACCGGCCAGTGTGGTAGCGCCGATGGCGCTAAGGAACAGGGGTGACCGTGTGAAGGGAGGCGGAACTCGGATGGTTATTTTCGCCGGATCAGGATGCCAATCGCCGGACGGGGTTCCTGCTTGAACCTCGAACCGGTAATCGCCTGCAGGAAGGTTTTGGAAGGAGGCTCGGCGCATCGTGGATGGCTGGGACCACTCGGAGTCGAGCCCTGAAAGCCGATGTCGGAAGACGGTTTCGTCGAGATGACCAAAATCCGGCGCTGTGAACTGAACCTCCATCCACCGAGTCCCGGGCGGGACAGATTGCTCTGTGCTGAGCCCCTCGAGAGGTGATGCGGGTAAAACGAGGGAAGATTCCGTGATCAGCGCTTCGATTCTCGGCTTTACCGGTCGCGAGTCCTCGGGGGCATCGGAGCGGATACTCGAAATGCCCGCAGCAGTGATAAATGCGGGGCGGCCGTCCGGCATGAGGGTCGCCAGTTGACCGGTTCCGCCGAGGCATTCATCAGACGCTAGTCCGGCGGCAGACGTTATCCGCAGAACGCCTCGCGATTGAGGTGCGGTGTGTCCCAGGGGAAGGTCTGTGAACTTGATTCGTAGCAACCCTTCCCGTGTACCAACCCAAAGGCTTCTTTGGTCGGTGATGAGTTGAAGTGCGGGCACGCTCCCAAGCCCCGGAATCTGTCCGAGCTTTCTGATCGCACCCTTTTCTAAGACGGCAAGGCCTTTCAACGTGCTAATCCAAAGCCGATTCTGTCTGTCGAGGTGAAGAGCCAGAATAGAGTTGGATGGAAGACCATCTTCCTCGGTCAGAAAAGAGGAGGCTCCGTCTGGCGTTAGCACCCCGAGACCCGCTCGCTGAAACGCAAACCAAAGCGTACCATCGACAGACTCTGCCATGCAGCTCACGGGATCGAGTCGATCAAAAATGGCTGGGATACCGGCATTCGGTGAGAGGGTGCCTTCGGGGAGAAGTTTGAGGAGTCCATCGACACAGCCGGCCCAAAGCTGGTTTTTTGTATCTCGGTGAAGGCTCAAAATCACACGACTGGTGCGACGCTCTTCGTTGGATGTCGTCTTCGATTCGATCGAATCGTTTCTGACATGAAGCAGGTGATTGCCTCGGGTTCCAATCCAGAGGGAGTTGTCCGTCCCCTCGACCACCGCCGAAATACTGCCTTCGATGTGGGCGACTTCGAACGCCGTCCCGTTGGAGATGTCGTAGAGCACTCCGGATTCTGTCCCAGCGAGGACGCGTCCGGTTTGGGTCGTTGTCACGACGCTGAATCGGGTTTCTGGTTCGGGTGGCGGAAGATTTGCGGCAACTTTTCGCTGAAACCTGAACAACCCCGTTCCTCCTCCTGCCCAAACGTTTCCGCTTCCGTCGACGAGGAGGCAGCGGTTATCGACGGGGGCGTTTCCCTCGCGTCCGGTGATGCGGTAAACGTGGGTGGGTGAGTTTGCGAACACGCCCTCTACGCCACCCGTCCAGAGGGTGCGTTGATGATAAAAAAACGATTCTGGAAAGGGGCGGGCTGCGGCGCCATGGGGGTTGCGCATGGGCAACCACGTGCCCTCCGTGAAAACGTAGGCAGCCTCTGGGGTAAACACGCCGGCGTTACCCTCCCGATCGGTAAAAAAAACCGCAGGTTCTCCGGACGCAGTGACCGGAGGAGGAGGAGGCGATGGAAACGCAGCGAAGCGCCAGCGGTCGGGATCAATCCGCTTCCACGCGTCGTTGGGTTGGTCGTCTGCAGAGAAAACGGGTACCCAGACTTCGTTTTCGAGGCGGAGCGGGGAGGGCGCGCCGACGGACTCATGATAGCGTCTCCGCGAGTACACTTCACCGAGGGGACCAAATCCAGTCGCGATGGTTTCCTCTGGGGTGCCAGCCATGTCAAAAGATGGCCATGCTTTGGAGTTCGATGGCCCGAGGCGGAGGACGCCGTTTACACCGGAAAGCCAAAGATTTCCTGCTTTGTCTGAGGTGAGGTGATTGAAGAGCGCGGGTGGTTTTCCGGGCCACTCTTCCCTGCTCCAAAGCATGAAATCGACGCCATCAAATCGCACCAACTGGCTTGTGGTCGAGAGCCAGAGAAAGCCTGCTCCATCAAAGCACAGACCGGTGACGACGGATTCTGGCAGGCCTTTTAAGTGATCCCAGTGACGGACTGCGTAATCTTCCAGCAAACTGCGCTCGGGCAGGGTTTGTGACTGACTCTGGATGAGCAGAACCGAATGGGCTACGAGTAGTCCCACGAGTCTTCCGAATCCTGCGCGCGTGGCGGCGAGAGACCGGGCCACCCCCTTTGGACTGGGGCGGAGGGCTGATCCGAACATGGCGGGGGAATCCATTTTGAGTTCTTGTTTCCAAGCGCGACGTCGCTGGGCAACTGGTGAGACCCTGCAGCAGATTTACTACACCTGTTCCACACCTTCGCACGTTCAAAACTTTTAAGCGACGGGGTGGCGGCCGTACCGCGGGATGCGAGTTCGGTAGAGATTGCCACACCAGTTGTTTCCGATGAACGACTCACCGTTTCTCAGCCATGTTTTTGAGGACGAAAGGTTCGCCAGTTCAAGTCGCTGGTAATGGGAAGGAAAGGGAGCGTGGACGGATGCGGTGGCCTTGAGGAAATCGCGGCGCTTCATGGCTCAGGGCAATGTTTCGATGAACTCGAGTAAATCAGCGAAATCGTCGGGGGAGAGTCCCTTCTCCAGACCTTCCGGCATGAGACTTTTGCCGGAGGAAGCGGTTCCCTTGATTTCGCCGCGCTTCATCGGAACGGATGCTCCGCCGATCACGGTCAGGTTAAAGCCGGTTGCCGAATCGTCGGTCATCAAGCCTTCCAGTGTTGAGCCATCGCGTTTGTTCACGGTGTAGCCGATGTACTGGGCGGCCACCTCGCGATTGGGGTCTAGAATCGCCGTGAGAAGAGCGTCGCGGCCGCGGTTTTTCACGGTGATGAGGTCGGGGCCAACCTGGAACCCCTCCGATCCGGCTTTGTGGCAAACCATGCAGCGGGACTGAAAAATCAGGCGTCCCTTAATGGCATTGCCCTTTTTGCCAACGGCGGGTGCGTAGGTTTTGAGTACCTCTTCGCGTGCCGGAGGCAGAACTTCCGCTAGCACAGATTTCGCAAGGGCCGCGATCTGAGCATTTTTGTTGGAAACAAGAGTCTGGATTTGGGCTGCGCTGAGTTCTGCTGGAGCGATGGATTTGCTTTTCAGTTCCGTAAGAAGGGCGGGTATTCGAGTTTCGCGTGAGAGCAGTCCATCAAGGGCAAGGGCGCGCGTGGCGGCGGGCAGCGTTTTCCAAATCGGGAGGAGCTCCGCCATCGGTTCGACGCGGTCTGACTGCAGGAGTGATTGGACTGCGGCAGTCTGGATGTCTGAGGCGGAGGTTTCGCGTAGACACGCACGGATGGCTTCGAGGGATTTTGGATGTTTCCAAAGCGCGAGGAGACGGATGGCTGAGGGGCGGTCGGGTGCGGAGCGGTCGAGGGCATTGCGATGCGCAGCCTCGAACACGGCCGCAGCGTTTCCGTCGGAGTCGACTTCGGCGATGGATACCCCCGCATCGCGGAAGGCCTTTGCAAGGTCAAGGAACAGGGGTTCGTCGAGAGTTGGTCTTGTGACAGCGCGAATCAGTGCCTGACGCGTTGCGGGGGCGGGGTCGGTTTTTGCGACCGTTGCGAGAAGTGCTGATGCCACGTGTTGTGGCAGGTTCCTGAGGGTAGGAGCTAGTTCGTTGAATAGGTTGGTGTCAGCGGATTGCAAGAGGGCGGACTGCGTCCAAGTCGACGAATCGTTTTTTTGGATAATCGCGGCGAGGAGCGGGGCGCGAACGTTGGAAGGGAGTTGCGCTGCGGCTGCCGACGCGACGAATCGGAGGCGCGTGGAATCTGAATCCGCAAGCGCGGCGACGGATTGCTTGGAAAGCGCCTTGCGTGCGACCAGCAGAGTAACCGCGCGTTCGCGAACGGAGGGATGGTTTAAGGGGTTTGCCGCGAGCGTTCCAAGATCCGCTACGGTCAGCTTGCCAATGGCGTCGAGTGCTCCGATGGCGTGGAGGCAAGTAACAGGTGACCCGTTGGAGAGAAGCGCGCGGAGCGGGACTTCCGAAGAGGGATCACGGCGTTCGGCCAGCAGACGATGGGCGGTGTCGCGGTGCCATCCATTTGGATGACTCAGGGTTTCGACGAGTTGGGCGGTATTGGCTGACGCCAGATCTACGGCAGAACCGCGTGCTGGACGTCCTTGGTCTGGGGTGATTCTCCAGAGACGGCCTCGGTCATTGCCGCTGTTGAGATCGAGATGTTTTTTGATTTCGTCTGGGATGCTCCAAGGGTGCTCGATGACTTCGCGGTACATGTCGCAGAGGTAGAGGCAGCCATCGGGAGCATTCGCGAAGTTCACAACCCGAACCCACGTGTCTGCCGATGCCGCAAACTCCCGTTTTGTTTCGTCGGCGGGCCGCGAGCCGATGAGAGTCACTCCATCCGGCGCGGATGAAATTATCTTACGGTGAACGAGTTGGCCGCCTGCATCGCCGGTGAAAGTATTGTTCACGAACGCTGGGCCAAATGCGTCCCCCCGGTAAACGGTGGTGCCGGTTGCGCCCGTGAAATAACCGCTGACGCGACCGCCGCCCTCAACCGCGCCTTTCACAACGCCCGCAATACGCCAACGGGTCCGCATGATTCGCCACGGTTCGTCTGGGCTGATGCGGAATACTTCGGCAGCTCCGCCATCTGCGGCGATGCTGTGGCGAGGCGACTGCATCCCCCTCGGCAGGAGGCGGTCATCCGCAATCCAGTGTTGAAGGTGATCGGAGTTCGAGCAGGCAAACTTTCGACCGTAATCGTCGAACGACATCCCGTACTGCGCACCGCCGCTCTCGAAGCCAAAATCATGCGTGAGGGGATCAAACCAGAAATCGCGTCCGGAAAGTTCTTCAGGGGGGCGGGACGGATTTTTGGGGGAGGAAATCACGCCTCGGTTTCCACCTCCTGCAAGCACGTGGACTCGATTGTCCTGTCCCCACTGCAGGCTGTTCAACATGCTCTGAACATTGAGCAGTTTGAGCCCGGTTCCGAATCCTGTGAAAACCACTTCTCGGTATTCCGCGCGGTTGTCGTGATCGCGGTCCTCGAATCGAACAATGTCGGGAGTCGTTGCCACGTAGAGACCTCCGTTTGCCCAAATCAATCCGGTGGGCCACGCAAGGTTGTCTGCAAAGACGGTTGCGGATTCGTACACGCCGTCGTTGTCTCTGTCTTCGAGGACAGAAATGCGGCCGAGGTGCGGGTTTTCATCCCTTCGCTCGGAGTAATCAATCATCTCGCAGACGAAGAGGCGTCCGCGTTCATCGAAACAGATTGCGATGGGATCGCGCACGGAGGGTTCGTGTGCGGCAAGTTCGAGGCGAAAGCCTGGTTTCAACTGCCAAGTGGCCTCGGCATCTTTGGGCGGGATTGCTGGGTATCGAGGAAGGTCTTTTGCCGGGTCGACACTCACGGCGTTCCGGGTCGGACCGTAGGCTGCCGCGTGAGTGGTGGTGCTCTTCAGGCTGGACGCCGGAGGTGGTTGATTCGCAGGCTGTTGTTGCGCGAAGAGCGCGATGGAAAAAAATCCGCAGCAAGCGGCTGCGACGGTTTGCGGGTGGATTCGGTGCATGACGAGCGGATTAGGCGCTTCGGACCGCAGCGCGGTAGGTGTTGGGGGAACGGCCTTGATGAAGAGTGAACTGGCGTTGGAAATGGGAAAGGGACTCGTAACCGCAATCCGTTGCGATTTGGTTCACGGTTTGGTCGGTTTCCGCGAGGAGGCGGCAAGCGCGGCCGATGCGGAGTTCGTTGAGGTACCGCGGGAGCGTGCGACCGGTGCAGCGTTTAAAAAGCCGACTGAAGGCGCTGACGCTGAGCCCCGTCAGTTGGGCGAGGATGGGGGAGTAGATCGGGCCATCGATATTTTTGGCGATGAACTCGCAGGCGCGACCAATGCGATCATCCGAAGTGGTGGCCGAGATCGAGAATCCCGGTGAAGCAATTTCACGAAGGTCGGGTGATCGGCTCAGTTCATCGAGGAGTTCCAAGAGCAGAATGGTGCGCCGGAGACCACTCGCCTCGAAGATACGTTTGATGAGCGCGATTGCTTTTGCACGGGTTGGACCGTGCACTTCAAGGCCGCGTTTCGAGCGCTGGAAAAGCTTTTGAACAGGCTGCATGGCCGCGCGACTTTGCCAGCTCGGGCCGAGCAGTGCGGGGAGGAACTGGATGACGTGGGCGTCCACCGAGGCACCGACTCCGGTTGGGGATGAGTTGCGGTAGTCATGCGGAACGTCGGGGCCGAGGAACACGAGGTCATCGGGTTGGAGGTGCGTGAGCTTGTCTCCAATCCAGCGTTGGGTGCCGCCTTGTGAGACGAGGGTGATTTCGCACTCCGGATGATGGTGCCAAACGCAACCAAAGTTTTCGCCTTGAACGCGCTCGCAGGCGACGAGTTCAGTGGCGGCGAGGGGTGAGGGACGTTCGATGACGAGGTTCATCTCCTTGGGGGGGAATCCGGTTCTTTATACCCATTAGCGGATTCCGTGCGAGAAGATGTATCTCAATGTTTAGGTCCCGCCTAAGTGCGTGATTAACGTCGGTTGCGGTGACTCTCGCTGAAAGTGGAAGTTCTCATTTGGACGATGAAGTTGTCGGCTCCAGACGTGCAAACTGAGTGAGTATTTCAGCGGGGCACAACAGTTCTCGCGGCCTCAATCGCAGGCTCGAGGCAGGGATGTTCCAATCCCGTTTCACTCCAGAACAGCCCGCGGTTGATCGGCGCCAAGGAGCGACGGTCGCATTCGGCGTAAAAGCGATGGTGATTGAGGTGTGTAAACGACTCGATTGGGCCTGCCTCAGTTCACCTGGCGATGCTATCCGGCCGGAGAAACCTTGGACTCAGTGCATCTCGACCGAGCAGGAGCCGAGGCCGCCACGGAAGTAGTTGAACTGGACGTTGGGATGATCCGCGAGGAGAGACATTGGCACGGCGGCGTCCGCAATGCCTTTTGAGATCATGAGCGCGGTGAGGCGTTGGCCCAGCGGATTGTCGTGAGTTCCTGCGTGCCAGATAGATACTTTCTCGGCGAGCCACGTCTCCTTCGGGCCAACGGTGATGGCCATCTTAGGCACCATGGTGATGTTGCCTCCGCCAGAGGTTCTCGCGTTTTGTGCCAGCGTGACCGGGTGAAGTTCGACGACGCGGGTAGCGAGTTTGCGGTATTCAGCGGGAGTTGGAGGGGCGCTCTTGTCTTTCCCTTCGCGCCGGAGCGGATCGTTGAATGCCCAGTGTTTGATGTCGCCTTGACCACCCTGCATCACCGCGCAACGAACTCCTGCGCTCCAAGATTCCACGTACGGTTTGGTGTTAGCTTTTGGGAAATGGAGGTTTGCCTCGGGCATGGCTAAAGGCTTCCAAATTCGGTTGAAGCAGAGTTCGCGATCGGCTTTCTCAAACGAGAGAGGGTGGGAAGTAGGGACCTCGCGTTTTGTCGCGGGATCAAACCACTCGTCCATTCCCCAGAAGTGGGAGTGTTTGAGGGAGATTCCGAGTTCGTTCACCAAACGCGCCACGAGCGGAAGTTGCTCAGTTGGGCCAATGGGACCGCAGATTCCCACGGGGTTATCCGCAGTGGACTGCTTCCACGCGTGGATGTATTCAAGTGCCTCTGCTAGGTAGAAGTCTTCGAGTGTGTCGTACATCACGACCTTGAACCCAGGGCGGTTTAGTTGCCGCAGATTCTTCTCCGTGAGGCGCGCGGCATCCTGAATGAGATCGTCTTCAAGCGTGGTGTAGTCCCACCAATCGGGGGCGATGTGGCTGAGTTTGCGAGGCATGGGGAGGAGTGAGTTAGGAGAGGTGGATGGTCCGACCGCCGTTTGCAGCGCTTTCATCGGCTGCAAAAATGACTTCAAACGAGCGTAAGGACTCGCGGAAGCTGGTGAGAGGCATGTCCTTGCCCGCGTCGAGGGCGTCGAAGAAGGCCTGGAACTGCGTTTGGTAGGGGTGGTCGGATACATCACCGGAATCGAGCATCTTCATCGGTAGTTGGCCCCAGTGCGATTTGTCGGTGTGGAGTTTGTTAGAGTGCAGTTTGTTATCCAAAAGGCTGCCATGACTCCCGACGAGGTGGGTGTGGAAGTAGTAGGGTTGGAGGCAATCCACGATTGCTGCGGTCTTTCCGATGGTGCCGTTCTTGAACTTGAGAATGGTGACGCTGGAGGTGTCGTACTCGTAGGGTGCGAAAATGTCGCTCTTCGACTTCGTGGAGTAGCTTGTCACGCTCTCCACCTCCGATCCCATGAACATGAGTAGCGCGTCGAGTGCGTGGCAGCCTGCCGTGAGCAGGGCGCTGCCTCCGTCTTTCCGCCCGGTGTTCCATCGGAACTGTCCGTACCACGGGCCGATGCCATGGTAGTAATCCACTTCAGCGTAGTGGATTTCGCCGAGGAGTCCTTGATCGAGAATAGCGCGTGTGCTGGTGAACTGGCCCGAGAAGCGACACTCAAAGCAAACGCAACCGCGCACCCCATTTTCTTCGGCGGCCTGCACAATCGCGCGTACTTCGTCCAAAGAGTTGGACATCGGCTTTTCAAGAATGATGTGTTTGCCAGCGCGGGCTGCTGCGATGGCCTCGTTGGCGTGACGGCTCGGTAAGCTGGTGATGTCGACTACGTGAATCTCTTGGTCCGCGAGCATCGCATCGAGCGTGTTGTAGATCTTGATTGAGCTGCCGTGGCGCTTTGAAAGTTCTGCTGCGTCGAGGGTTCTGGAGGAAAAGACGGCCGTGACGCGAGCTTGGTTGGTAGCGTTGATGGCGTCGATGTGGGCCTTAGCGGCCCAGCCATATCCGATGATTCCGACGTTGATGTGTTTCATGAAGAGGATTCGCTTGAGTTGAGGAGAGGACTCCGAAACGGACAGAGCAGGAGTAAACGGCAGAGCCGATTTCGAAGGAAGTCGCCGCAGTAGTGGAAATGCGGCGTTCTCGGTCCGGATTTTGTCGTAAATGGTCGAAGTTCCTCCGATAGAACGGAGTGGTTCGAGGGATGCTTTTTACACTCGGCATGGCGATTCATACCCACTTGCCGGCTGACGCGACGCGTCGGGATTTCATTCGCGGATCTTTGGGGGCAGCGGCGCTGACGGGATTGGCGCCAGCGGTGGTTCGCGGACAGAACCTCAACTCGAAGTTGGATATTGCGGTGGTGGGGGCTGGAGGGCGTGGAGCGGCGAATACGGCCAGCGCATCTGGAGAAAACATCGTGGCGTTGTGCGACCTGAATGCGAAGAACTTGGCGGCAGCGAAGAGCAAGTTTCCGGCGGCTCGCACGGAGGCGGATTTTCGGCGTCTGTTTGATAAGACGAATGATTTTGATGCAGTGATTGTGAGCACGACGGAGCACACGCATGCGTTTGCCACGATGCTGGCGCTTCGTGCGGGCAAGCACGTGTATTGCGAGAAACCGCTGACGCACAGTGTGTGGGAGGCGCGACAGGTTCGTGAGTTTGCGGCGACCACGAAACTTGCGACGCAAATGGGAATCCAGATTCACGCGGGGGAGAACTATCGCCGAGTGGTGGAACTGATTCAGGGAGGTGTGATTGGGGCCGTTCGAGAGGCCCATGTTTGGGTGAGCCGAGGCTGGGGTTGGCAGACGGCTGAGGAAGCTGCGGCAAACAAGGATCACCATACTCCGAACCGTCCGGCGGAGATTGAACCGGTGCCTGAGGGGTTGAACTGGGATTTGTGGCTCGGCCCTGCGCCGGAACGTCCGTTCAACTCCGTCTACATTCCTGGCAACCGTTGGTATCGGTGGTGGGACTTTGGCAGCGGAACCATGAGCGATTTGGGCTCACACTGGAACGATCTGCCGTTTTGGGCGTTGAAGCTGAGGGCTCCGCTGGCTGTCGAATCGTTTGGCCCTCCGCCACATCCGGAAATTGCTCCGGCATCGATGACCGCTGTTTACGAGCATGGTCCGCGCGAGGGAATGCCGGCCTGTCGCGTTTCATGGTATCAAGGGCTGCACAAACCCACGATTTGGAGGGAGAACGGAATTCCGCAGTGGCCGAACGGGTGTCTCTTCATAGGCGACAAGGGCATGTTGCTTGCCGATTACGGAAAGTTTGTGCTGCTGCCCGAGAAAGATTTTGCAGGTGCAACGCTCCCCGAAAAGCGTCTGCCGCGCGTTTCCTCGCACATGCGAGAGTGGGTGGATGCGTGCAAGGGCGGCCCAGGAACGCTGGCTGATTTCCAGTACGCGGGGTGGTTGACGGAATCGAACCACTTGGGATCGGTGGCTTACCGTGTCGGGAAGCGGATTGAATGGGATGCCGAGCGTATGGAAGTCCGGAATGCGCCCGAGGCGGCCAGGTACATTCGCCGAGAGTATCGAAAGGGCTGGGTGCTCTGAGGATCAACGCGCAGAGCGGGGGCCGTCACTGCCGGCCAGTCATTTGTCCGGAAGAGTGACGCAGGCGGTCCGACCAGCCTCACCGAGAGCGCGAAGAATGAGCGTTTCATGAGCGCGCCATCTCGCACGACAACGAGCGGCTCAATGCTTTGCGGGGCGGGTATCTATTTCTCCTCAACGATGAAGGGGTGACGGCGGAACTAAAAACCAAAAGCCCGTCCCAAATCTGGAACGGGCTTTTGGTTAATCGAGGAGGCTAATGTGAGGAGCGGGCAGTGCTACTCAGCACCGGTTTTTCCGGGGGAGCGTGACTTGTCCGTCAGCGCACCGAGGAAGGAGGCGATGGACTTCACTTCGGCATCTTCGAGCTTTTTGCCGAGTTGGAGCCATGCCATCTGCTTCACTGCGTCTTCGAGTGAGGCGGATTTGCCGTCATGGAAATACGGCGCGGTCAGTGCGATGTTTCTCAGCGACGGAACCTTGAACTTGAACTTGTCGGCCGCGTCCTTCGTGACCGCCTCGCGTCCGATGTCCTCGGTGTTGGCGTATGGATTGACGGCTCCCATTTTTTGGTAGGAGTTTGCGCCGAGCAGAGGGCCGTTGTGGCAAGCGGTGCAACCGGTGGCAACGAACTTGGAGAAACCTTGGAGTTCAGCGGGGCTGAGGGCTTTATCGTCACCCTTCAGGAAGTCGTCGAACCGATCTTTCGTGACGAGTGTCCGCTCAAAAGCGGCGATGGCCTTCGCCATATTGTCGTAGTTCAAAGGTGCTTTCTCGCCGGGGAATGCCTCCGCGAAACCTTTCGCGTACTCGGGGACGGTGCTGAGCTTTTTGACCACTTCAGCTTCGGATGGCATCGCCATCTCAATGGGATTAAGCACAGGCCCTTTCGCTTGAGCGGCGAGGTCAGCGGCGCGTCCGTCCCAGAACTGGGCGAGATGGAATCCTGCGTTCAGCGTTGTAGGAGAATTACGGCCGCCGCGCTTCCCGAACGCTCCAGGCGAGGTGGGCTCGTTGTCGACACCGCCTTTTGTGCCTTCGACGACGTGGCACGAGTTGCAGGACTGCGAGTTGTTTGCTGAGAGGCGCTTTTCAAAGTAGAGCTGCTTGCCCAAGTTGATGAGCGCAGGCGTGTCCTTTTCGGCGCCGGGCATTTTGTCGGGCAAGGGTTGGAAGAGGGCTCCGTAGGTTTTCCGAACCTCTGCGGCAGACGGGACGTCGGCAGCAGAAACGAAGCTTGGGGCGATAGCCAAGGCAACCGATGCAAGGGCAAGTTGGTGAGTTTTCATAATGTTTTGGTGGTGCTGTTTGAGTCGGAATTGAAGAAGTGTCAACCGGTGGCCCTCCTAGAAAAGCATGGTGTCTTCTGGTGGCTTGGTTTTCTCAACCTTGAACCCCCTGATGAGTGCCTGACGCTTGCCGTTTTCCATGGGGAAGGTGGCTTGGCCTACGATTCGGACCCACGTCATTTCGGGAAGGGCGGGAATGGGGTCCATTTCAACGAAGGTGGCGACTGGCCGCGCGTCGGAGGCGCAGCAGGTCATGAACATGCGGACGGCTTTGAACCTATTCGGGTGTTTGGATTCGGATGAATCGGGCATGAACTGAGCGATCAGCTCGATTTTCCGGTTTTCAAAGTCTTTCCGCAGCATTTGGTCCTGCGCGGCGTAAAGCATGTCGAGCACCTCAATTTCGACGTTACCTTCCGCTGTCTTTTTCAAGTAGTCTGGCAACGGCGTTTCGTTGAGCGCGTCTGACGTTGTGGTGGCAGTTAGGGGCAATTCCGCGGTGGCTTCGGAGGGAGAGTCAGCGCTCTCCGCTACGCCGGATTTTGGTCCTTTCCCGAGTGAGGAAGCGTCCGTGACGGTGCCTCGGTTAGCGACGAGTTTGGCACTGAACGATTCTGGGGAAATGACGGCAGTCACAGAGATCGGGAGAGCGAGCACGAGGAGGCTGAGGATGCGTCCGACGGTGGATCGCGAGAGGGTGTGCGAGCATTCGAGGTCGGAGCAGCAACCTTCTTTTCGCGGGAAAAA
>JBIIXW010000182.1:0-5181 GCA_044347165.1 Chthoniobacteraceae bacterium | reverse complement strand
GTACCCCTACCGCGATTATTTGGTGGAATCATTCAATCAAGACAAACCGTACGATGTCTTTATCCGTGAACAGATTGCAGGGGACATGCTTGGTTGCGATGCTGCCACGGGTTTCCTGGTCGCCGGGCCGTTCGACAGCGTCAAAAGCCAGGACAAAAATCTCGTCCAGATGCAGCGCCAAGAGGAGTTGTCTGACATGGTGAACACGACGGGCACGGCGGTGATGGGGCTGACACTCGGATGCGCGCGGTGCCACAACCACAAATTTGATCCGATTCCGCAGAAAGATTACTACGCAATTCAGGCGGTTTTTGCCGGCGTGTTGCACGGTGAGCGTCCGCTTCGGGAAAAAATGACTCCTGAGCGAGAGTCTGACATTGCATCCGCGCGACGTGAATCCGCTGCGAAAACCGCGCGATTGAATGAGCTACGAACAAAAGCTCAGGGACTGGCCGCAGCAAAGGTTCAAAAGGGATCGGGCTCCTCCGGACGTGAGGGCCGGGCGGCGGTGACCGCGCGATGGAATGAAGACCGATTCGATACGGTGGAAACAACTGCGGTGCGGTTTACGATTCATCGTTCGAATGGTGGGGCGCCATGCCTGGACGAGCTGGAGGTTTTCACATCCGAGGGGCGCAACGCCGCGTTGATTTCCGAGGGCGGAAAGGCCAGCGCCTCTGGAACGATTGCCGGCTACGCGATTCATCGGATCGAACACTTGAATGATGGGAAGTACGGCAATGCCCATAGCTGGATTTGCGATGGACCTACAGGATGGGTGCAGGTCGAGTTTCCGAAACCTGAGCGCATCGAGCGTATTGTTTGGAGTCGCGCGCGGGACGGTGGCTTTGGGGATCGGGTTCCGCTTGAGTACGTTGTGGAGGTCCTTGGCTCGGACGCGCAATGGAGGAAGGTTTCTGATCACACTGGACGTGCGCCGTTTGAGGGGGAAAAGGGAGTGATTTTGGGTAAAGGAGATGCTGCGTTAGCCACTCTCCCACGCGGCGATTTTGAAGAGGCCAACCAGTTGAAAAAAGAGATTGAGGGGCTGGCGGCGCGAGTCGCGGAGATGGAGGGAAACGCTCGGGTTGGACGCTTCACCCCGGCGCCAGCACGCACCCACCGGCTGTATCGGGGGGAGCCCGGACAACCTCGCGAGGAGGTCGCCCCTGGCGGACTCTCGGTTCTTGGGGCGCCGGTGCTTGGGATGGATGAACCTGATTCTCAGCGTCGATTGAAGTTTGCCGAGTGGATCACTTCCAAAGATAACCCTCTGACAGCGCGGGTCATGGTGAACCGAGTTTGGCACTATGTTTTCGGCACGGGCATCGTGGACACGCCGAGTGATTTTGGATCGAACGGGGGACGTCCGACCCATCCGGAGCTACTCGACTGGATGGCGGACGAGTTTGTCCGCTCGGGTTGGTCCGTGAAGCAGGTGCTTCGTTTGGTGCTGAATACGGAGGCCTTCCGGCAGGACTCAGCGCCGGTTGAAGCGGCTCTTGCGAAGGATGCCGATGGGCGATTCTTGTGGCGCTTCACGCCCCGCCGTCTCGAGGCGGAGGCGATTCGCGACAGTATTCTCGCGGCGGCGGGTTCGATTGATTTGACGATGGGCGGGCCCGGTTTCCCGCTGCTCGACGTGGTATTGGAAAATGTGCGGCACTACTTTCCGAAGGAGTCGTTCTTCGAAAAGGAGTTTCGGCGGATGGTCTACCTGTTTCGGGTGAGGGCGGCGCAAGACAGCGTTTTTGGGGCGTTTGATTGTCCGGACGGTGGATCAGTCATGGCGCGTCGAAGTCGATCCAACACCCCTCTGCAGGCGTTAAATCTCTTCAACAGCAACTTTGTGATGCAACAGGCGGAGTTGCTGACAGAACGGTTGAAGCGCTTGCCAACTCCCGAAGCTCAGGTGCGCTCTGCCTTCGGACGGTTCTTCGCGAGGGAGCCCGACGCGTTCGAGTTGGATGCATCGGTAGCCATGGTGAAAAAGGAGGGACTGGTGGCGTTCAACCGAGCCCTTTTCAACACGAGTGAGTTTCTTTTCGTTTTTTGACCTATGATGAAACATCCACTCCTCGATCGACGCGAGTTTCTGTCCCATACGGTGTCCGGCCTCGGGGGCATTGCGCTGATGGATCTATTAGCGCGGAATGGGCACTCGGCCGGACCGGCACCGATTCGGCCCCAGATATCACCGGCCAACCCGAACGCGCCTAGGCAGTCGCATTTTCCGGCGAAGGCGAAGCGGGTTCTCATGATCTTCTGTTCCGGCGCGGTGAGCCAGATTGATACGTTTGATTACAAGCCGGAGTTAGTGAAACGGCATGGGGAACCGATGCCAGGGGCTGAGGGATTAATCACGTTTCAGGGGCAACAAGGTAACTTGAGCCGGAGTCCGTGGGAGTTTCGTCCCTACGGAAAGAGCGGAAAGATGGTGTCCGATTTGGTGCCTCATCTGGGCGCACTTGCCGATGAGATGTGTTTCATTCACTCGCTCACAGGGAAGACGAATACGCACGGTCCGGGCGAAAACTTCATGGGAACGGGGTTCACGCTCGATGGGTTTCCGAGCATGGGCGCATGGGCTACCTATGCACTGGGCAGCGAGAACGACACACTTCCGGCGTACGTTGCTATTCCCGACCCGAGGGGAGCCCCTCAATCAGCCGGAAACTTTTGGGGACCTGGATTCCTCCCAGCGGCGTTTCAGGGGACTGACTTCAACGCGACCAGCCCGCTGAGGAATCTCGCTCGCCCATCCTCGGTTTCAGAGTCAGCCGATGTTTCTACACGCGAGTTTGTTGCCGGATTGAACCGACATCACCTCAAGCGCTTTCCCGGGGATAGTGCGCTGGCTGCACGAATTTCGAGTTACGAGCTAGCGGCGCGGATGCAGTTATCGGTTCCGGAGGTGGGGCAGGTATCGGGTGAACCGGAACATGTGCTTCGGATGTACGGAGCGGATCAAGGGGGCGACCCCGTGCGCGATCTGAAGGCCGCGTATGCGCGAAACTGCATCCTTGCGCGGCGCTTGATCGAGAAGGGCGTTCGATTTGTTCAGGTTTTCAACGGCGCCTATCAAACCGGGGGAGAGGGTGTGAGTAACTGGGACGGGCACAAGGTTTTGGAGCAACAGTATGTGAAACACGGTCAGGTGATGGATCAACCCACTGCAGCCTTATTGACAGACCTCAAGCAACGCGGACTCCTTGCGGATACTCTCGTGGTTTGGTGCACGGAGTTTGGCCGAATGCCCACGTTTCAGAAGGGAGCAAGTGGTAGGGATCACAATCCTGCGGGCTTCACCGCGTGGCTGGCTGGGGCAGGGGTGAAGGCTGGATTCAGTTACGGGGCGACGGACGAGTTTGGGTACAAAGCTGTGGAGAATGTGGCAAGTGTGCACGATTTTCATGCGACCATTCTTCACCTGCTGGGATTGCATCACGAACGGTTATCGTTCTACCACAATGGGATCGAGCGTCGCCTGACCGATGTTCATGGAAAGGTAATTCGCGAAATGCTTGCCTGATACCTTTGCAGTCACGGGCTGATCCCGTGAAGTAAAACCACCAGGGCGGTCACAGTCACCATGCTGAGCATGGTGCTCCAGAAGACGGTATCCGTGGCGTACTCAGTGTCGGCCCCAAATTCGTGGGCAATCATTGCCGTGTTCACTGCGGTGGGAAAACTGGTACTCAGAATCATTGAGAGCAGGATCGATCCTTCGAAGTTGAATACGTAGGCGAGGCCCCATCCGATGAATGGTCCCGCGATCAGTCGGAGCGCCAGTGCCCAGCCAATTTTTGAAAGAGCAAAACTGGCCCGCGTCTTCGAAAGCTGAATGCCGAGCGTCACAAGGGCGATGGCCACAAGTCCGTCATGGAAGTAACGCATGGGTACCCAAAGCCAGCGCATGGATCCGGCGAGGTCCGGCTGGACCGGCCCGTGGAAGGCGCGGAGGAGAAGCGCGGACAGGACGGCCCAGAGACTGAGTTGACGAAGAACCGGCAGAAATGCACGCCACCCTGAGGTTTTCGTGGATGACACGAGAAAGATTCCGAGGGTGAAGTTTGCAACGTTTTGGACGAGGACCACAAAAACCTGGAGCGCCTCAGCCTCGCCAGGGAAAGCGAGATGCATGAGGGGAAGCCCGTAGTTTGCGCTGTTATAGAATCCGGCGGCCATCTGGAGAGAGCGCGTTCGTTCGAGGGAATAGCCGCGCCACTTTCCGATGATTCCGGCGAGGAGAAAGAGAACGAGGATAACAGAGACCGTGTACCCGACCGTCTTCCAAGCCATCATCCCGCCGACCTCCTTGGTCGCGAGCTCATAAAAGATGAAGGCTGGAACGAAACAGTTGATGTTGAGTTTGACGACCGTTGAGAGATCCAGATTCCAGCGCCGGTCCAGAAGCCAACCCGCTCCGAACATCAAAAGAATCGGTAGAAGGACTTGTGTGAAAACATTGAGGACGAGCACTGGCGCAAAGTGCCGTGAGGCCGACGCGCTGTCATTCCGAAACTCCAGCGGGCTTTGGCGGAATGGACATTTGCCGCAGACGGATCAAAATGCTGAGTCAGCTTCCCTCGGTTTGAGCTTGGCCTGACGCCGTTTTTGTGGGTAAATCCAAGATTCGAACTTTGGAAGCAAAAGAAAATTAAGAGTTATGAGCAATCGTTACGAGGGTTTGTTTATTTTGAATGTCAAAGGGTCAGACGACTCTGCAGGTGTGGTGATTGAACGTTGGACGAAGGAACTGGCTGCTGAAGGGGCCTCGATTGAACAGGTTCAGCGCATGGATCGTCGTAAGTTCACCTACGCCGCTGGAGACTTGGCCAGTGGTTACTACGTGAACTTCGTATTTACCCTTGAACCCGCTGCTCTCCTTCGCCTGAAGGCCAAACTGGTTCTGGACGAAGACGTGTACCGTAGTTTCTTTGTTCGTTTGCCTCACAAGAAGGCGAAGGCAGCTTAACTTTTTAGCCTCATCTGGAGGTGACATTTCCAAACCTCTCTGCCGCTGGCAGAGGGGTTTTTTTACATCCGCGCACGAACACTCGTCGATGGAGTGGTCTGGGGAATGACGTAGCTCGACGGGGACATTGGAAGCGCCACGGGTTCAGACCGCGGCAGGATTGATGGCACTTGTCCTTCTCGCCACTCACCGATAGTTATTTG